>JAYTNY010000438.1:0-4905 GCA_043748055.1 Roseobacter sp. | reverse complement strand
CTCGGTGCGGGTCTGCACCTCCAGCTTGGTAAAAATGTTGCGCAAATGAACCTTGACCGTGTCGGGGCTGAGAAACAACTGCGCGGCAATCTCTTTGTTGCCCACGCCCGTTGCCAGCAGTTGCACAATCTGTAGCTCACGCTCGGTTAGCGGCTCTTTGGGTTCGGCCATGAGAAGAGATTATAGAGAGCAGGGCAGAGTGAATGGGGATTAGTGAATGGTTATTGAGTTCGCAATCTCCATTCACTAATCCCCATTCACTATTTTGCGAACAACAAATTTCTGCACCGCAACACCCACCCGCACATCTGCTAACAGCGCAATCTCGCCGGTTGTGGCATCGCTCGTCAACACATCGCGCGCTTCTTCAATGGCGCTGAACTTGAGATCGGTGAGATAACCCCTGAGTTGCGACACAGCCTGGCGCAGCGTGGCACGTTGCAGGCCCACCGGCAGGTTGCGCCAGGCTGCGCGGTCAAAGGTAATCACATTCGCTTCGGTTTGGGTTGCTACCAAACTAAACGCTTGCTGTGTCGCATATTCAATGATCTCAAAATCGGTTGTAGCCGAATCAGCCAGCCGCGCCAGCACCGCCCGAATGCCAAGGTTGTATTGCTCTAGCTGCGGCAATAGCTCGTGGCGGATGCGGTTGCGGGTGTGGGCCAGGTCATCGTTGGTTGCATCGTGGCGGGGTTGCAAGCCGCAGTCGGCGCAATACTGCTCAATCTCTTTGCGGCCAAAGCGCAGCAATGGGCGCAGCAAGGTGAGGTGGGGTGCGCCAGGCATGGGGCTGTGGGCGGCCATGCCACGTAGCCCAGCCAGGCCCGTGCCGCGAATCAATCGGTGCAACACAGTTTCAGCCTGGTCGTCGGCGTGATGCGCCACAGCGACAATTTTGGCCTCGTGCTGGTCGGCGGCACGCATCAAAAAATCGTAGCGGGCCATGCGCGCAGCCGTCTCCAGCGAGAGGTTCATCTCTTCGGCCAGCTTGGGCACGTTGGCTTTTTCGCTGTAGCAGGGCACGCCATGTTGCGCGGCGAAGGCTTGAACAAAGTCGGCATCGGCATCCGCCGCCGCGCCGCGAATGCCGTGGTTGAGGTGGGCGATAACGGGTTGCAGGTGCAACTGCGGCGCAAGTACGATGACACTATGAGTTAAGCACAGTGAATCCGCGCCGCCAGAGAGGGCCAAGACAGCCCTCACCCCTCCGATGCTTTTGGCATCGGCCCCCTCTTCCACCGGGAGAGGAGGGAAGGCGAGAGGGGGGAAAGAAAACGCGCGTGCGATTTCCCATCGCACGCGCGTTACTAAATTCGTCTGCGCCATTAACTATTGGCTATTGGCTAATAGCCAATGGTCTACCACGCTCGAATCGTCTTAGTCTCTTTCACCGCCACTGGCACACCATCCAACTCAAATGGAATCACTCGCGGGTCATCAGGCTTGGCCGAGACGTTGACGATGAGGCCCAGAGTGCGCTGAGCAGGCGCTGGCGGCAATGCCGCTTTGGGCACCAAGCCAATGCCAATGCCCACCACATTGGGCTGGCGCATCAGCTCTATCTCGTATTTGGCCTTCACGGATTTAACGTAGGCCAAATCGTTGCCGGGTATTTTAAGCGGGGTAGTCATAATCAAACCTCCAAAATCTACTTAGCAGGCAGCGCCGTCGGTGCGCTGGTGCGCGTGCCCCAAAAATCGCGTTCTTCCCAGGCCACTACCAACGGCACAGCGTTAAAGATGCTGGAATACGTGCCCGACACCAACCCAATCAACAAGACCGCCACGAATTGCTTGATGCTGGCCCCGCCAAACAACAGCAGCGCGACCATGACCAAAATGTTGAGCAGCGAAATGGTGAGCGAGCGGTGCAGCGTCTCCACCATGCTGCGCGTCACAATTGTCTCAAAGCTGTCGCCCCTGTAGCGCACCAGGTTCTCGCGGATGCGGTCGTAGACCACGATGGTGTCTTGCACGCTGAAGCCGATGACGGTGAGCATGGCGGTGAGAAACAGTGCGTCAATCTCCCAGCCAAACACAATGCTGAGGACGGCCATGAGACCCGCCGCCACCAGCACATCGTGCACCAACGCCACGATGGCGCACACGGCGTAGCGCCAGGGGTTCTTGGCTTTTCTAAAGGCGTAGAAAATAAACACCAGGATCGCCAATGAAGCGGCGATAACGGCGAAGAAAGCCGTGCGCGTGGTCTGTGAGGCGACAGTGGCGCTGACCGAATCTACACGGGTGAAGGCCTCGTCCAACGGCGCAATTTTAGAAAGTGCGCCGCGCACATCTTGCGCCTTCTGGCCCTCCAGAAATTCGCTGCGTACCTGCCAGGTGTTGTCGGCCTCGGCACCAATGCGCGTGACAGCCGGGTTGTTAACGCCACCGATGGATTGAAACGTCTGCCGAATCTGGTCTTCGGTAATCAATTCTTTGAACTTGAGTTCAAAGCGACTGCCTTCTTTGAAATCCACGCTGAGACGCCAGGGCGTGTGCGTGGGCAACGTAATGGTGTTGTAGACCATTGCCAAGATGCCCGGCACAATAAAGAGCAACGACAGCCAAAAGTAAACGCGTCGGTTGCGGATGATATTGAAGATGCTAAACATAATTTGTCGAGATCATTAAAGTTGCTAAGGTTTTCAGGTTATCAAGTTCTTAATTTGAGAAAACTTTACAAGCCTTAATAACCTTTCAAAAATAACCTTTCAAACTTTACACACCCAGTAAAGCCTTACGCTGCTCCGTCGCCTCGCTGGGTTGGTTGAAGAAGGCCAGACGCATGAACGTGCGGGTGACAAACATGGCGCTGAACATGCTGAGCAGGATGCCCAGGATTAAGTTGAGCGCGAAGCCGCGCACGGCGCTGGCCCCGAATGTGTTGCCGAAGAACAGCAAAATGATGCAAGTGAGCAGGGTGCTGATGTTGCTGTCGCGAATGGAGGGCCAGGCGCGCTGAAAGGCGGCTTCGACCGAGGCGCGTATCGTTCGGCCTGAGCGCAACTCTTCTTTGAAACGCTCCAGCACCAGGATATTCGCGTCGGCTGCTGTCGCAATCGAGAGCACAAAGCCAGCAATGCCGGGCAGGGTTAACGTGATCGGAATCAGCACGAACAGCGCCAGCGACACCAGCGTAAAGAATACGATGGATGCGGCCGCGATGACGCCCGGCACGCGGTAATACAACATCATAAACACCAGCAACACCAGCAGACCAATCACGCCAGCGATGACGCTGCGGCGAATGGACTCGGCACCCAGCGTCGCGCCTACGTCACGGGTGGTCTCGATCTTGAGGGGCACCGGCAGTGAACCGTAGCTGAGCGTAAGCGCCAGTTTGTTAGCTTCCTCGCGGTCGTAGTTACCGCTGATTTGTCCGCCGGTGCTGAGATTGGCCCTGATGACGGGACACGACAACACTTCGTGATCCAACACAATGCACATGGTCTGCCCGATACGGCTTGAGGTGTATTCGCCAAAAGGCGATTGGGCAGCGACACGAATGGTGAAATCCACCAAATTCTGGCCCACTTGGCTCAGCCCAGCCTTCGCAGTTGCAATGATCTCGCCAGTGAACGCGGTTTGCAGCACGCGCACGCCAGAGATGGGCGTGGTGGCCGAGATGGGGTTGCCGCCCGGCGTGGTTTGCGGGTAAAGCAACGCACGTGAGGTTTGGAATGTCGTCGAGATTTTGGTGCCCGAAGCAGGAGGATTTGACCCGCCATCCACAAACTCCAGTTGGCCGGTTTGTTTGATGAGGTCGAGGGCGAGTTCACGATTGGTGATGCCGGGCAGCTCGATGAGGATGCGATCCTCGCCCTGCGTCTGCACCACCGGCTCGGTTACGCCCAAACCGTTCACGCGGTTCTCGATGATCTGGCGCGCGGTCTCCATCTGGTCGGCTGTCACCGTTGTGCCCGCAGGCAGTTCGGTGGACATGAGGACTTGCAAACCGCCCTTCAAGTCCAGGCCTTGCTTGATCTGCAAGTCGCGGGCGCGGTCATCTTGCCAAAAGGCGATGTTTTTTACAAAGTCTGGCTTTTGAATGGGCGCGACGATGACCGCCGATAACACTGCCAGCAAAATAATGATTGTTAAATTGATGAGATTGCGTTCACGCATGCGAGGAAACGTCCTTAAATTAAAAATCTAGAAATGCAAAGCGATTATAGCCCTGAGCCTATAGACAATGGGCGGCGAAACACGCGAAGTTACGCCTAAAGAATGAATATCTGGATGGGCGGGACAAACTCATCTGCCTGTGTTAGATTTCTTGGCATTAACAAAGAGGTGACACGATGGAAGGAACAACTGAAACCAAACCGCAGGATGTGTTAAATATTACGAGCGAGTATGCCGTGCTGGAAGACAAGCTGCGCGCTGCCCTGCGCGAGGTGTATGACCCCGAATTGGGCATGAGCGTGATTGAGCTGGGCCTGATCCGCAAAATGGACTGGAAGCCCGACGAGGTCGAGGTGACAATGATTCTGACCACACCCTTCTGCCCCTACGGCCCAGCCATGATTGAGCAAGTGCGCAATAAATCTCAAGAGACCGTAGAGCGCACCGCCAAAGTAACCATGGGCCTAGAGATGTGGGAACCCACGATGATGGAAGACCAGGCTGCGGCGAACTGGGGCTTGTACTACTAACGGTCGCCAAACCTCTCGGGTTTAAGTCTCGTTCGAAGTTAATCATTCGAAGCGCGCCAAAACCCGCGAGGTTTTCAGTCTCTCCGCAAAATAAACTTTTCAAACGCCTCCGCTGTCCATGGCAGCGCGGGCTTAAAGAAGTGTTCGTAAATGGCTTGTGCGTAAACACGAATTTCGTATTGCGCATCTTCGGCCATACGCAGGCCCAGAAAGTGCATCAGGTTGTGCGCGTCTACTTTGGCTACCCA
>JAYTNY010000437.1:0-3427 GCA_043748055.1 Roseobacter sp. | reverse complement strand
GCACCCGGCTTTGCCGCGCTCACGTTCAGCGTGGTGCCCGGCGCAGGCGCAGCAGGCATCCCAAGCCTCACGCTCGAAACTGCGTTCACCGAGGTGCTGCTCACTTGCCAGTGGGGCGCGTATTTAGCCGAGGCAGGTGCGACGGTGACGGCCAGCCAGTTGTTCAACGCGTCTTCGGGCGATGTGGCTTTTGCCTACACCGGGCGCTTCCACAAGGCCGCTGCCGTTTGGGACGAGACCTTTTTGCTCAATGGCTTTGTCGAAATCGTCAACTTAATCTCGTGGCCGTTGCCCAATGAAATGGCCTACGACGCAGCGCAGGCACAACTGACCCTGCCCGCCTCGCGCGGGGTCAACGCGCCCGCATCGCTCAATCACACCCGCCACGCCATGCGTGTGCTGCTCAATCAACATGCCATCCCGGCCTCGTTGCCGGTCATTGGCGAAGCGAATCTAATTTTCAACCTAGCCGAGACAGCCTGGCAATTTTTAGCCGTCGTCGAACATCAGTTGGTGGATGTGAAACCCGCCGCCAACACCCGCCGCGCCCACAAGCCCAAACCCGCGCAAGCCGCCGCGAACTATGCCCTGAGCCACGACCGACGCTGGACCGCAACCCAAGAAGTGCGGCTGCTGACGCCGGGCGCATTCCGCACGTTCTTGCAAACCACCGGCAGCGAGGACGTGACCCCGCCCGTGTTCGCCGCTGCCACCTTAAAAGCCACCTCGGTGCAGCAACCCGCCGATGACGTGAACGAAACCCAAGAGGGCTTCTTCACCGAGATCATTAGCCCAGCGGCGCAGCAGGGTTTGCACTGGGTGGGCAATGTGGGTGCCAAGCAGGGCTACTGCGGGCTGCACTTTCGCAACGCGCCCATGCCGCGCGGCGCACGCATCCTAAACGCCACGCTGGAGTTGGTGGCCGCGAACGACACCAACACGCGCATCCGCCTCAATATTTATGGTGAGGCTGCTGGCAACAGCGCAGCCTTTAGCACGGCCAGCCCGCCCTCGCAACGCACCGCCACGCAGGCCAACTTGCGCCTAAAGCTGGAGAAGAGCGATGCCTGGACGCACGATCAGGTTCAGTTTTTAGGTGATTTGGCCGAGGTGGTGCAGGAGATTGTGAACCGCGCTGATTGGAACGCGGGCAACGACCTGAGCGTGATTCTGCGCGGTGATGGCGACGAGACGTTTGTGCAAAACAACCCAGATGCACGGCGCTTCTTTGTAGGCGTCGAGCGCAATCCGCAACTCAAAGCGCGCCTGCTAGTGAACTATCGCCCGCCCACGTCGCAGCCCACCAAGCTGGGCTATTACAACGACGAGTTGCGCACGCTATTGTTGGATGGGTCGGATGGCGTTGCGCCGGAACTCAGTGATGCGGCGTTGCCCAAGACGCTGTTGGTGGAAGCCAGCGCGCCGCATTGGATACAGCAGCAGCCATTGGGGCAGGCTACCCTCACCACCTTGCAATATTTGCCGTTTGGCAGCCAGCTCGGCACGCCCAGCAGCCCAGCCGATTTTGCGATGTCTGACCCACAGCAACCAAGTTGGCTGTTGATGACGACGCCGTTTTTGGGGCGACTGCAACCGCAGGAGGCGAACGCGACGGGCACAAGTGCTCTGCAACAAGACCCAATCTTGAGCTTGGAAACGCGCCGCGCCAGCAACCCCGCTGTGGCTTTGCCTGCTGTGGCGTTGGCGCTCACCAGCCGGGCCGATGATGTGCCGCTGAGCTTCAGCATCGCCAGCTTTGATGCGGCCGCCGGGCGTTTGTTTGCGCGGCTGGACCCTGCCACGTTGGACGAAAGCTGGATGCGGTTGCAACACCCCATCCGCGAAAAAGCGCCCGCTGGCTTGCAGAGCGTGATGGCGGCGCTGCCCGACACGCCTGCACGGCTGAGCCGCAACGCCGCGCTGCGCCAAGCCTTCGACCCCGCCCGCATCGCTTACCCGCCCGCCCCGCGAACCGACGATGCCTTGCCCGACGATGTGACCGATGCTGCGTTGGTGTGGCGTAAAGGCAGCTTGCTGGTGCTGCAAGGCTTCAGCCCCAGCTCGCCCGCGGCCTTGCGCAAATACGCCTGGCATCTGGTGGGTTTGTTGATTGGGACGAGCGGGTTGGGCCGGACCAGCGTAGCCAGCGGCCCGCAGCGGTTTGCCGCCGCCACGTTGTTGCCCGCCTGGCAAGCGGCAGACATGCCGGTCAGTTTTGCGGTCAGTCCCTACTTAAGTTTGGGTTTTGCCATGCGCGATGCAAAAGCCACAAGCCATATGCGCGTGCTGGCTGCCGAACTGCTGGCAATTGACGCACGCACAGGCGAACTGCGCCCGGTGGGTAGCCACTTCTTGGAGATGGACCCTAAGAGCCTATCCCAATTGGTTATCAGGGACGACATCCCTACAAGGGATGTCGCCCCTATTGAGATAGGTTCTAAAGCTATAAGCGCCGCAGCCGAGGCAAAGCTGATGAGCGACGCGCAAGATTGGGCGCGCGAGGCGCATGCGCGGCTGGCACCCGATTCTCTGGTGGCGGTGCTGCGCATGCGGCAGATTAATCAGCTTGAGTTGACGCCAGGGGCTGCCAACGCCGACCGGGATGCGCTGGTGACGACGACGTATGCCTATGACATCGTGACGGATTTGGCCTTGAGCGAAACGTTGACGCGCCGTGCGCCGCGCTTGCGGGCGCGGGTTGCGGCGTTGCGCTACCGGCAGGGGCAGTTTGGCGGCTATGCCATGCCCGCCGCGCTACAGGCATTTGAACTTGCGCCGCCGCAAGTGATTGGCGTGCAGCCGTTGTATCTCACGCAGTCTTCGACATTCGTGACTGTGGGCGACAAAACCATAAACGCCAAGTGGCCGTGGGGGTTTAGCGGCGTGCGCATGAGCGTGCAATACACGCAGGATCGCGCAGGGGTTTTGGGGGCCGATGTGGGTGCTGGAGCAGGCGCGAACCCATTAACGCTGTGGTGGCAAGCGCCGTTGGCTGCGCCGCAGTTCCGATCCGCCCAAAGCGAGCGCCCTGCCGCTAGCTTGCCCAAGTTATTCCGCGCCAAGCCCATTCGCAGCCTGCTACCCACCTTGCCCGATGCACCGCTGCCCCTGCTGGACCCAGACGAAGTGGTGGCACCGCCCGCACTCAGCAAGCTGGATGAAAAGGTAGGGAGCCTGCTGAAGCCCTCTTGGCAGCCGGTGTTGCCGGGCTTGTTGCGGCACATCACCGTGGGTGCGCGGCCGGGGGTGTATTTCTTCTGGCGCAACCAATTGCTGCGCCAGAGTGGTTTGTTGCTGGGTGATGGGTTGGTATCGGGCAGTGTGCCGGTGCAACATCGCATGCCGCGCCCGGTGCCGCTGCCGCCCAACGAACCGGCGCATCAGCAATATGCCTTGCAGCCCTGGGCCAGCTACTTTGAGCCAACAC
>JAYTNY010000436.1:0-2549 GCA_043748055.1 Roseobacter sp. | reverse complement strand
CCCGCGTAGACAAACCAGGTTTCTCAACGTCTTCCTAGACGCGAAACCTGGTTTGTCTACGCGACTCTGTCGCAGCTCAACGTTTTGGTATTAACTAAGCACGCTTTAACGATGCCGTCTGCTTGCGTTTGCCTTCAACGGTGCGCCGTTGCAAGCGCTGGCCCAGCCGCACCAGCGCCACGCCAAAGCCACTCGTAGCCTTATCCAACGTAGTGGGCTGCCCAGCCGTTGCCAACCGCGCCAGGCGTTCGCGGGCCACCGCTGCTGCAAGCTCTCTGTGGTGGTCTTTTAACACCTGGTCATCGCAAGAAGTGAAATAAGTAAACATTTTCTCTAGCCTCCGTTGAAATCAGGTTACTACCGAAATAGGGTGTTATGCGTCCTATTTCTTGCTTACACTATCGAACATGTATCACCCAACCACCCGCGTGCTGGCTGTGCTGGAATTGCTGCAAACGCACGGGCGCATGACCGGGGCCGAACTGGCAACCCGGCTCGAAGTAGACATTCGCACGGCGCGCCGCTACATCACCATGCTGCAAGATTTGGGCGTGCCGGTAGTGGCCGAGCGCGGGCGCAACGGCGCTTACACGCTGGGTTCTGGCTACAAGCTGCCACCCATGATGTTTACCAACGACGAAGCATTGGCTTTAACGATTGGCCTGTTGGCCGCGCGCAAGCTGGGGCTGGCCGATGCCGCGCCCGCCGTCGAGAGTGCCATCGCCAAAGTGGAGCGGGTGATGCCCAAGACGTTGCGCGGGCAGGTGCGTGCGCTCAGCGAGACGATTGCCCTCGACATGCAACAGCCGCGCGCCGTGCCTGCGGGCGAGGTGATGCTGAGCCTGAGCAGCGCCGCCCAGGCCGAGCGCCGCGTTCACATGCATTACCGCGCCGATAAAGGCGAGGAGACCGAGCGCGACTTTGACCCGTATGGCCTGGGCTTTCGCGGCGGGCGCTGGTACGCCGTGGGCCACTGCCACTTGCGGCGCGGCTTGCGCTCGTTTCGGTTAGATAGAGTGCTGAGCGTGGAGATGCTTGAGGCGACCTTTACGCGCCCATCGAACTTCGATGCGGTTGCATCGGTCACCAACGCCATTGCGTCTTTGCCGCGCAAATACCCGGTGCGCGTGCTGCTGGAGACAACGCTGGCGAAGGTGCAGGCCGAGGTGCCCTCCGGCGCATTCTTCTTGCAACTGGTTGCGGGCGGGGTGATATTGCATGGCCGCATCGACGAATTGAACTGGATGGCCACGCTGCTGGCCTGCTTCGAATGCCCCTTCACCATTTACGAGCCGGAGGGGCTGCGCGAGGAGGTGGTGCGGCATGCGGAGCGGTTGGTGCAGTCTGCTACGCGAAGCACAGAACCCCCGACCCCTGAAGGGGAGGCTCCGATTTCCTCAGCAAGTTCCTCCGTCGAATCGAATTGAGGAAAATATAGATCAACTCAACGACTCCCCTTTAGGGGTCGGGGGGTTCAGTCAGTTCGACGCGAAACCAATCATCCAGATTCTTCGCCAACGCAGGTGAGAGAGGGCGGTGGTGGTCGAGGTGGGTTTTCTTGCGGGAGAGGTGAGTGAGGTGGGTTTGCATGAAATTTGCACTAACTTTATCGCCAGCAAACCCGCGTAGACAAACCAGGTTTCTCAACGTCTTCCTAGACGCGAAACCTGGTTTGTCTACGCGACTCTGTCGCAGGTCATCGCTCATGCTTCAATCACCACCTTCAACCCCTCTCTTCTCTGCGCCACCTCAAACGCCGCTTGCGAATCCGCCAACTTAAAGCGGCTCGACACCAGCGCCCGCACATTCACCCTACCCTGCTGCACCAACGCAATGGCACGCGGATAGACCGGCTTCATCCGCCGCGACATCTTGATCGTCAGCCCCTTGCGCCGCGCCGTCGAGGCGCGAAACGAGGTGCGATCATCCGACGGGATGCCCACCAGCACCACCGTGCCGCCCGGCTTCACCGCGTTAAACGCGCTCTCCACAGCGGCGTTGTCGCCCGCGCACTCAAAGACCACATCCAGCCCACGCTTGTTTGTGTCGGCCAAGATGGCTTGGCTCTCAGTAAAGTAGTCGTCGGCCACATAGCGATGATGCGCACCCAGCTCTTCGCTGGCATCCAGGCGGTGCTGCCGCCGGTCGGTCACAAAAAGTTCGATCGCGCCCGCCGCACGAGCCACTTGTTGGGTCAGCAGCCCAATCGCGCCCACGCCAAACACGCCCACGCTCATGCCGGTTTTGATGTGGCCCAGATCAACAGCGTGAATCGCCACGCCCAACGGCTCCAGCAGCGCGCCATCGTCGTCGCTGATGCTATCGGGCAGCAGATGCAAGTTCTCGCTGGGCCACGGCATGTATTCGCGCAACGCACCATCTTGTGTGCCGTGTCCGCTAAAAATGGGCTTCTCGCATAAATTGCCGTGGCCCACCAAACACAACTCACAGTGGCCACAGGGGATGGCCGGATCAACGGCCACGCGCCGCCCTCTCAGCGGGCCGCTCTGCACCACGGCGGCGAACTCGTGGCCCAACACCAGCGGGTG
>JAYTNY010000435.1:0-5303 GCA_043748055.1 Roseobacter sp. | reverse complement strand
CCACACCCAAGTCCCGGGGTCGTCCCCCGATGAAACGCCGTAGCCATATGGGCTGGCTTTTGGCGTTGTCCACTGGAACAGCCACTTGGCATCTTTGGGTGAGAGGTTGACGCAGCCGTGGCTGCGTTTGGTGCCAAAGCTATCGTGCCAATAGGCTCCATGTAATGCGTAGTCCTCGTGGAAATACATGGTGTAGGGCACATCTTCGAGGTAGTACTGGCCGGTGTCTCCACCCGTGTTGTACATGGCCTGGCTGCGGTTCTTGCTCCAGATTTGGAACACGCCGCGCACGGTTTCCCACTTGGGCAGGCCGCTGGCGACGAGGGCGGCGAATACCAATCGGTCGCCTTCGTAGGCTTGCAGCGTCTGCTCGACAATGCTGACCGAAACCCATTTGGCGTGCAGGCGTTGGCGTGGTTTTAGCTGAGTAGGAGCGCGGCGGGGTGATGCAATGGCTAAGCGCGTTTGGCGCACCCATTGGTCTTCGCCAATCTTGTACCACATCACCTTGCCGATGAGCACCTTGCCGTAAATCTGCACCAGGTCGTAGCGTTTGTATTTGGGCGCGGCGGCGTTGGTGTCGCTATTGGGTAAGCCAGTGGGCTGAAACGGACTAAGTACCCAAGCGAACGGGCGTTGCGGGTTCTTCTCAAAGACGCGGCCTTGTAGTTGCGAAGCCCGGCCTGCGGCTACGGCATCCGCCGAGACCCATTCGTTGGGGTTAATTTGCACAAAGCGCGTGCCGCTGAGTTCGATGCTGGCTTGTAGGCTCACCCAGTCGTAACCAGCGGTGAACTGCTTGATGGGGTTGGCTTTGTTCAGTGCGTCTTCGGGCGTGGCGAAGACGGGGACGCCGCCTTCTTGCGGCAAAACGTAGGCAAAGGTCTTGTTGAACAGAGGGTCGTTCGTATCTACTGGAGGGACTGAGCCGATGGCACCATCTTGGTTAGGTTGTTCGGTGTTGGCGGCAGCGTAGCTCGGTGAGAGTAACGATGCCATCAGGCTCATCATGCAGGCTAGGACGATGAAGTGCAATGCGCGTCGTTGAAAGCTAAGTGTGAATCGGTGTGCCAAAAGTTCCCCCTTCAACGGACAGTCGTGTAGCCTCAATAGTTCTGCATGCGTGCGGGTCTATTCAACCCGACGCTGGCCTGCACAACCTGACGCTCGTCCATCGAAGGAGTGACTGCTGCCCAACGAGATTAACTGGGAGGGGTTGAGCTGATTGCGGCTGGCACGTCGTTTGATGATGTGCTGCGATGCGGCTTGTTGATGGATCACGATGATGGTGCTAAGTGTTGGCGATGTCTTGTATGGGTCTACGACAAAGCCAGCCGCGATCAGCTCAATTGGGATGATGATGCGATGAAGCGTCGATGAATTGCTGTGAACTGCGATGAATGTGTGTTGAATCTGTGTTGTGTCTTTTTGCGATGCCCCTCTACAACATGTAAGTCGTTTGGCGTAGGCTACTCCCTAATAGTTTTAGAAAACTTCCAACTAAAGTCCTAAAGCATTGCAAGAGACTTGGGTGAGGGTTGCGGGTGAGCAATTGAAGTATGAGGCGCGCAAAGCGCTAATCACCCTAAAATCGCTGGATGACATATCCAACCACTGACGAGCGGGTGATCGCCGTTGACTTGGGCGGCACCAATATTCGTGCGGCATTGTGCGACGCGCATGGGCATATTTTGAAGCGGGCGAAGCAATTGACGCGGCCCGAAGAGGGCGCAGATGCCGTGATTGCGCGCATTGTGCAATCGGTGCGAGAGGTGATGCGCGATGACGTTGCTGTTCGCGCAATAGGCGTGGCTTCGCCTGGGCCGCTGAACCCGTTTACGGGCATTGTGATGTCGGCACCCAACTTGGGTTGGCACAATGTGCCACTGAGAGATGAATTGCGAAAGGCTTTGAATTTGCCTATTGAAATTAACAACGATGCGAATTTGGCCGCGCTAGGCGAACAACAATATGGTGCGGCACGCGGCAAAAAGGATGTAGCGTACGTGACGCTGAGCACCGGCATTGGCTGTGGCGTGATTTTGAATAACCAACTGGTGCTGGGCGCACATGGGCAGGCCACAGAGTTGGGCCATATGTCGGTCGCGTTCAACTCCAGCGTGAACTACAACGGCCTGCCGGGTGCGCTGGAGGGACTGGCTGCCGGGCCAGCTATTGCCACGCTGGCGCAGCGTAAGTTAGGCGAAGGCCGAGCTTCGCGCCTGCTCGAACTCAGCGGCGGCGCAATCAACAAAGTGACCGCCAAAGAGGTGGGCGAGGCCGCGAACGCGGGTGATGAAGTAGCGCTTGAAGTTGTGGCCTATGCTGCGCGCATCATCGGCATTGGCTTGGTGAACTTGCTGCACTTGTTTGACCCAGAGATTGTGGTGGTGGGCGGCAGTGTGGCGCTAATGGGTGATGTGCTGATGCAGCCGATATTGGCGACGGTGGCCGAGTGCGCGATCCCGTCGTATCAGGATATTCCGATTGTGCCGGCGGCACTGGGCGATGACTGTGGGCTGCTGGGCGCGGCGGCGCTGGCGATGCGGATTGAGGTTTAGCTTTTCCCTGTCAGCAACAACTCCTGCGCCCTCGGCAAGCTAAAACTGAAGCGCGAGCCACGCCCGGCTCGCGTTGCGCCATCACTCTCCACCCAAATGCGCCCGCCGTGCGCCAGAACAATGGCCTTAGACAAATACAGGCCCAAGCCTGTGCCGGGGATGCTCTTCTTAATCGCCGTTTCAGTGCGAAAGAAGCGGTCAAACAATTTCGCTTGGTCTTCCAAAGGGATGCCGATACCCTGATCCTGCACCATGATGACCACCTCGGTGGACGTGCTGATGCCCGCGATCCTGATCTCCGTGCCCTCCGGCGAATACTTGATTGCATTCGAGATCAAATTATTTAATACTTGCGTAATGCGCGCTTCATCGGCATGCACCAGCGGCATATCGGCCCGCACATTCACTTTAATCTTGTGCTTCGTCTCCTGGTCTTGAAACTTGCGAGCCACGCGCACCACCAAATCATCAATATCCAACTCGACGGGCGAAAGCCGAAAGCTGCCGCTTTGCACCCTCGAGGCGTCCAACAAATTTTCAACCAACTCGGCCAGCCGGTCACTCTCTTCTTCAATCACGCCCAGGCTGTCTTTAATCGTGGTGGCATCCCAGTTCGCATCGTTGCGGCGCAGCGTGCTGGCGTAGCCCTTGATGAGCGCAATCGGTGTCTTCAGCTCGTGCGAGACCGCCGAGATAAATGTTGACTTCATCTCATCGGCCTGGCGGAAGCGCGTAATGTCGCGCACGTTGGCGATGATGTTGACAAGGCGGTTATCGGCGCGGTCGAACAGCGGGGCAAAGGTCATCTCAACGCTCACAAATTTGCCATCGGGCCGCTGCAAATCCGCCTCGATAAACAACGGCGCGGCTGCCCCCAAGATGGGCCAGCCTTTGGCCTCGGCCTCTTCCAACGTAGTGCCCGCCTTGCGGTTAAACAACGGCAGCACCTCCTCAAATTTTTTGTTGATGGCATCTGCGGCGTTCAACCCACTTAAATTAACCAACGTTTGGTTAAAGGTGGTGATGCGATGCGCCCCATCCATGATGAGCACACCGTCTGCGGAGTATTCCAGAATCGCATCGAGGCGTTGCTTCTCGCGAGCCACCTGCGAATACAAGCGCGCGTTGTTTACCGCGATGGCGGCTTGGTCGGCAAAGCTCTGCAACACCCGCCGCTCGTTGCCGCTAAATTCGCCACCGCGCACGCGGAACACATACATCGCGCCGAGGAACTCATCGCCGACGACGAGGGGCAAGCGCACCACTTGCCAGAAGCCCAGCCCCACTTGCCCGGCCATCTCCACCAGATGTTGTTGCAAGGCCATCACCGCTTCTTGGATGTCAGTCGTCTGCTCCAACATCGGGGTCAGCCTGTCTAGCAGTGGCTTAGCAATGCCGTAGGCCTGGCGAATGCGATAGCTGCCATCCGGCTCCACCAGCGCAATTAAGGCGGCCTGCCCGTCCAGCAACTCGGTGGCGCGCTGCAACATCAGCCGCAGCACTTCGTTTAGGTCTAGCTTGGAGCTGAGGGCGCGGCTGATCTCCAGCAAATAGTCTCGTTGGCGGACGCGGTAATCGGGGAGCATGATTAAGCGATTGTAATTGGGGCACGTTGGCAAAATATTGGTGGGTAACGTATCAGCGCCTAAAGCGCTCGGAGCGCTTTAGGCGCTAGCGTTTGACTTAGTGCGCGCAAGCCATGCACAATGCGCCCACGATGATGAACCCATGTCTTCTCAGCTTCCGCTGCACTTTATGCGGCGCAGAGTACGCCATCAACAAAGCCACCTACACCTGCCCAACCTGCAACGGCAACCTGGATGCGGTTTACGACTACGCCCGCATCGCCCGCGAGGTGAACCCCGGCGACATCGTGAATGACAAAGATCGCTCGGTGTGGCATTACGGCCCGCTCCTGCCCCTCGTCTCCTCGTCCCCTCATCCCCTCATCCCCCTGTGGTCTTTCGGATTTTCGCCACTGTACCGAGCGCCACAGCTTGAGAAGCAACTCGACATCAAATCAATTTGGCTCAAAGACGATGGCCGCCTGCCTAGTTCATCGTTCAAAGACCGCGCCAGCAGCATGGTGATTGCGCACGCGCTAGAGATGGGCGCGACCGCCATCACCACCGCCAGCACGGGCAACGCGGCCTCGGCTCTCGCCACGCTGTGCGCAGGCACGGGCATTACAGCGCACATCTTCGTGCCCGAAAACACGCCGGAGGGCAAGCTGGCGATGATGCTGATTCACGGGGCAAAGGTCTATGCCGTGCGGGGCAGCTACGACGATGCTGTTGCGCTGAGCAACGAAGCCTCCCAAAAGTTTGGCTGGTACAACCGCAACACCGGCCTAAACCCCTACACCCGCGAAGGCAAAAAGACAGCGGCGTTTGAGATTTGCGAGCAACTGGCCTTCAGAGGAGGAGATGAGGGGATGAGGAGAGAGGGAGATAAATTCTCCCCATCTCCTTTTCGCGCCCCCGCCGTCATGCTCGTCCCGGTTGGCGATGGCAACATCATCAGCGGCATTCACAAGGGTTTTAAGGATTTGCTGGCGTTGGGATGGATTGACGCGATGCCACGCTTTATCGGCGTCACGGCGGCGCTTGCGCCCGCGCTTTTTTATGCGTGGCAACGTGGGGGCGAAGCTATTCAGCGCGAGCCGTCTACTACGATTGCGAGTGGCATCAGTGTGGATATGCCCAACGACGGCATCATGGCGCTGCGGGCGGTGCGAGAGAC
>JAYTNY010000434.1:0-1527 GCA_043748055.1 Roseobacter sp. | reverse complement strand
CACTGTCTATCAAGTCAAGCATGGCCTACTCTCCGACTACCTCCGCCACGAATTGCGTCACCCTCGCGTCAAAATGTCCCTCGCCGCGTAAGTCCAGCTTAAGACACAGTGGGCGCAGATTCTATGAAGGCCACCAGCCGAATGCATTAGCCAAGCGCATTGGTTTTGAGGAGATGCGCATTAGAGTCTGCGCTGCACAGACTGCGGATGCAGTGTTTGCTGCGAATGCTTGCACTACAGTGCGCTTATGTGCGCATATTTGGCAAAAATGCAAAGATGGCAGTTCTTAACCCGGCGACTAAAGTCGCGGGCAACACAAAACAAAGCCGACCTACGTCGGCTGGGTTCCAGTCGGCGCAGGCCGACTTTGTCGTGCAGGTAGCTACAGCAATGCCCACAACTTCGGCCCAAAGATGAGCAACCCGACGATCACCGCGCCGATGGCTGTGACCAACACCGCGCCCGCCGCGCAGTCCTTCGCCACCTTCGCCAACGGGTGAACCTCTGGCGAGACTTTGTCTACGATGGCTTCGAGCGCAGTGTTCACCAACTCTGCAAAAAAGACCAACGCAATCATCACAAACAAAATGGCCCACTGGTCCAAGCTGATGCGTAACGCAAGACCTATCACTAAAACCAACAACGTGATGCCGCAGTGAATTCTGAAGTTGCGCTGGGTCTTAAAGGCGTAGGCGATGCCCTCAAAGGCAAATTTGAATGAGCTTAAGAAACTCTGCAAACCAACCCCTTCAAATATTCGCTCTCTGGAAAAGTTAACAGCACCGGGTGGTCGCTGGCCTGCGAGAGCTTCTCCACAATTTGCGCATCGCGCTTGGCCTCTATCGCCGCGCTAAAAATAATCTTCTGAAACAAATCCGGCGAGACCACGCCCGAACACGAGAACGTCGCCAGAATGCCGCCGGGCTTCACCAGAGCCAAGCCCACGCGATTCAAATCTTTGTAGGCCCGCGCGGCCCGGTCAATCTGCCCCAGATTGTGTGCAAATTTGGGTGGATCCAAAATCACCACGTCAAACAGTTCACCGCTCTTGCGCCGCGCCCGCACATCATCAAACGCATCTGCGCACACAAACTCCGTTGCGGTCTCCGTTCGTTTATTCGTTTCAGTATTCGTTGCCGCCAGCGCCAACGCATCCGCGCTCGAGTCCACATTCACCACCCGCCCCGCGCCTGCCGCAGCCGCATACACCCCAAACGCGCCGGTGTATGAAAAGCAGTTCAGCACACTCGCGCCCTCGTTCACATAGCGCGCCAACGTTGCGCGGTTCATGCGTTGATCCAAATAAAAGCCCGTCTTCTGCCCACCCGTCAGGTTCACCCGAAAGTGAAAGCCGTTCTCGTTAATCTCAATCGGCTCGCTGGGCACGGTGCCAAACAACGGGCCGATGCTCTGTTTCACCCGCTCGTGTTTGGCGCGCTCTTCGTCGCTGCGCTCGGTCATGCTGATGGGGCTTGCGGCGTGCACCAGCGCATCCACGATCATAGGTTTCGCATTGCTGGCCAGCAG
>JAYTNY010000433.1:0-9431 GCA_043748055.1 Roseobacter sp. | reverse complement strand
ATACAGAGCCCTCACCCGCGACATCAATCGAACCGGGCCGGTGCCATTGGCTGGGTAGGTGTTGTAGAGCAGGTTCTCGTCGGCGATGTCGCTGACGAGGGCCACGATGCTGAGATAGTCCTCGGTCGGCGCAGTCATCGCTTCGGGCGCAAGGGGTTGGGTGCTAAAGTCTTTCATCACATCGCTCACTGGCTTACAACGGTTGGTGTGGGTGCAGGTGGATTGGGCATCGCGGTGGGCTGCGCTGCCACTGCAGCCTCGGGCAGGGTAACGGCTGGGACGGTGTGGCTGGGGAATAAGGTTTGGGTCAGCGTTTCACCGCGCGCCAAAACCTGGCTCTCTTTCCAGCGATACAGCGCCATGTATTTGGCCCAATCCATGCCCATCTGCGGTTGCAATTGATGTGTCTCCAGCGCCGGCGAGGCAATGGCAAAGCGCAGCTTGCTTGTGGATGCGCCAAACATCAGCAACGTCTGGTGGCTGCGTGGCACTTTGACGACGATGGATGAGATCGGGCCATCGGCCACAACTTGCTCGGTGCCGGTCTCGTTGTAGCCCTGGCTCGTGGGCTGGAAGTTCACATCCAGCACCAGCACATGCTCCAGCATCAAATCGGCCAGCGGCAGCGCAATGGCATCGGGTTGGCTGGTTGTTATGGAGATCGGCTCCATCAGCAAAGGGTCGCTGTTGGCGATGGGCAAATCTGGAACGGGGGTGGATTCGGGCAGGCGGCTTAGGCCACTCTCGTTGCCGCCCGCGAACAAAATGTTGACGAAGTCGCCAGACGACACCTTGGCTGGGATGACATCGGGGTTGACCGGCAATGTCATGATGACATCGTCTGGGTTCTGCAAGGCCAAGGCATATCGACGCGTTAAGGCCGTGGTGCCATCCAGCGCCAGCTTCACTTTGTTGATGGGGTCGCCCTTCCGTAACGTCTCGACGATGAACGCACCATCGTAGTCGGCCAACTCGTTTTCCTGCACATACAAACTGGCCAGACGCGGGTCAACGATCTGATCCACGATGCGATATGCGCCGGATGTGAGGTATTCACCTTGCAACAAATCGTGCGCGGCGACGGCGATGCGCAGCGGTGGCGGGTTGGTGCCGATGCCGAGATACAGCACACCGAGAAAGGCTGCGATCACCATTAGCACGCCCAGCAGGGTCAGGCCAATGCGAATGACAGGGGCAAGCTTGGGCATCTCTCAATCTCCTCAATTGTTGGCGCCGTAAAGGTCGCGTCAACTGTGATGAAGATATGTCGGGTGGCTGGCTGCGGCGATGCCTTGCTTGTTTAGTTTGCTGGTAATGGGTATGTCGGCATTACGGTTATTTCCGTTTTGATAGGGCAGTGCCAACGGTCTTGTCTGGCACGCCCAAAGTTCGCACAATGTACAAGGCAAACTAAATGGCCTGCTGACTCTGTTGGCATGTCCGATTTTCTAGTATCTGAATGCAGAGGTGTCACATGATCATCGAACCCGTTACAGAACCTATCCGCATCGGTCTGGTGGAGGCCGACGCATTCAGCCGCGAATCACTGAGCCTGATGCTCAATGCCCAGGTTGATCTGCGCGTTGTAATGGCGAGGGATTCGCCGGAGCGGGTGTGCGCTTCAGATCAAGATCTCGACATACTCCTGTTCAGTTGCCGTTACCCTAGCGATGTCTTCGGCGAAGGCTTGACGCTGGATTACTGGCGTATGCGTTTTCTCAGCACGCGCCTGGTTGTGTTGGCCCAAACTCGTGCGCGTGCGCCCATTGCTGCATTAGCGGAAGCTGGAGTTGACGGCTATGCCATTCGCAGCACACTCCGCACGAATACTTTGGTGGCACTGATACGTGATGCTTTTGCTGGGCATCAATCCATGTGCGCGGCTGCACAAACCATATTGAAGAACACTAAACGCGAGGCTGATCTCACTATCCGGGAGATGCAGGTCATGCGTTTGCTGCATGAACACGGCAACGTTTCTCGCAAATCTTTGGCACAACAACTGGGCATGAGTTATCACACGTTCAACGTGCATGTGCGGAATATTTCCGAGAAATTGGAGGTGTTCGGTGAGAACGCATTGGTGAAGCGGTGCGTGGAGTTGGGGTGGCTGGCGGATAGCACATTGATCTCCGCTTAGTTTGCATACCAATTGAACCACTTTGGTATTGCGATGTAGGGCGAATACTGCATTCTGATTCATGGAGGACAAATCTCATGAACAATGCCTTTTTGAATCTACCGCCAGAGAGAGCAGCCATTGCGCAATGCTTATTGATTGCCTATAGACGAGGCTTGTTGTTGCGGCAACAGCAAACCGAGACACAGCCAACACCGAACCAGTCCGTGCCACTCCAGAAATCACCCGTGCACATTCACACACTTGCATGCGATCAGGCTGTCATCACGCTAGACATCAATCCACTTCCCGCTATGGCTACCTGAACCATAACCCCAGTTAACGGCCAGTTGTTGCAAAAGCTACAATCCTGCGCATGCCAGATTGGGTTAGCGTAAAAGAAGCGGTCGAGCTTACCGGATATCACCCCTACTATCTTCGTGAGTTGATCCGAAACGGCAAGATCAGTGCCGAAAAAAAGGGAAATTCCTGGTGGGTAGATCGCGAAGCGATTGTGTCCTACCTCGCTGTTGCGGGTGCCTCAAAGCGAACTGATAAACGGCACGGACCCAAAAGCAAAAAGCGAAAAGGGAGATTGACTAAAGCCTTACATTGATGTAAGGTATCTTCCAATTCAATACGCGAACTGCATGGATGTTGGAAGCACCTATGCAGTTCTAACCCTACCGATGCTTTTACCATCGGCATGGCTGGCCGCATTTTATCGCGGGCAACCTTCTGCCGTTATGTGCATAGGGTTGCCCGCTTTTTGTTGGCTTTGGCGGGGCATTTTGGTAAAGCTGACGTTTTTCCTTTCGGAGGTAATCCAAATGAAGACCGCCAACCAACTTCGCAAATATCGGCAGCAGTGTGAGCATGAGACGGGCCAGGCATCAGGCGAAATCACGGTTTCGCTGCACCATGTGCTGGCCGATGTTTGTCGCGCCCTAAAAATTCCACCTCGTCAACAACGGCGAGTGCTGGGCCGCCGAGGCGGTGTCCAGCTATCTGATATGCGCAGGTGGTGTGTAAGCCTGAAGCGTGCGAAGACGCCCCGTAAGTCTTAACAGACTTCCTCTTACTCAAAACTCAATAGACAAGAACACTGGCGCACATCGTCGCTAGTGTTCTTTGGGGTATTTATATGGACAAATTAGTTCGAGCGATTGCCGTTTCCGTCGTTCCTTTCTTTGTTGTGCTTGGCCTTGTCATTGGCTCAAGAATGGATCAAAACACAATTGCATTATTGGGTGGCACAACCATTGGCCTGTTAATTGCTGCACCATGCGCCGCAATTGTGACGTATTTGGCTGTGCGGAGTCGGGATGAATTATCAGCACCAAGAACAACCTCTGCACCGACTTATTACGTGGTGCCGCAGGCCGGTGCGCCCGCTTTGCCAGCATTGCCTACCCAGCAACATTTCTTACCCATCACTTCCCCACCTTACCAACAAACATCCGCATCTTTCGCTCTTCCACCACAGCGCAAGTTTTATTTGATTGGTGGAGGCGGCGAAGTCAGTGAACTGTTGCCAGACGATGGGGGAACCGAAAACATAGGAGGGCTTGCGTCATGGCAAAACGTGCAGTGATTTATGCCCGTGTTTCGACGGATGAGCAAGCCGAGAAGGGATATAGCTTGCAATCTCAAGTGGATGCATGTCGAAGCTACGCAGAACAACATGATCTTAATGTTGTTGAAGAGCTTCGCGACGACTTTAGTGGGGCAAAACTTAATCGCCCAAAGTTTGTAAAACTGCGTGATCTGATCCAGCAGAGTCAAGTTGAAGCAGTTATTGTGTATTCATCGGATCGGTGGACTCGAAGTCTTGCGCACAAACTATTGTTGCGCGAAGAGTTACAACAAGCAGGTGTGGAGCTGCACTACGTTCGTAGAGGCAAATCCGAAGATACGCCCGAATCAAGGATGACAGAGAACATTGAAGGGGTATTTGATGAGTACTGGCGCGAAAAGATTATCGAGGCCTCGCGCCGAGGAAGAATAGCAGGCGCAAAGATGGGTCGAGTAGTTAACGGAGGTAAACCACCCTATGGCTACTCAAAATCCGATCGAAGTCTCGTGATTAATCCAATAGAAGCAGAAATTGTTAAGAAAATTTTTCATTGGTATGTAAATGGTGAATTTCCTGGACGTCCATTAACTTTTCACGCGATAGCGCGAAGATTGAGCGAGACGAAAGTGCCGACTCCAACTGCGAGTTATCAAGGTTCTATTCGCGTTCGTGAAAAGAGTATGTGGAATGGCTACACCGTGCGGTCGATCATCATTAACGAGGTATACATCGGTTTGTTACGATATGGCAAGCGAATAGGTAATGCCGGATCGGGTGGAAGACGAGCAGTAAACGGGCAGATAACGATTAGTGTTCCTACGATTGTGGATGAAACTACATGGCAATTGGCGCAAGAGCGCAGGTCATACAACCTAAAAATGAGCAAGCGCAACACGAGACGCGTTTACCTGCTGCGGGGCCTTGTCTTTTGCGGTCAGTGTGGTCACTTAATGACCGGACAAGGCTCGAAATCGCATTCCCCTCGATATCGATGCGGACACCACTCTTGTCGGCATGCGGGCCTTGAAGATATTTGTCGGCAGAAATCAGTTCGTGTAGATATCTTGGATCCCTTAGTGTGGGATCACATCGTCAGCTTGATGATGAACCCGAACGAATTTGAAGCCAATCTCCGTGAAGCTCAGCAAATGGAGCGGGCGGGAATTCGCCCTATGGAACTTCAAATCGAAAATATTGATCGCGCAATAGCTAAATGCAATTCCGAAGCATCAAGTCTCACTTCCGCCGTTACGCAGGTAACTGGAATAGTAGGAGAGCATTTACTTCAGAAAATCAACGAGTTAAACACAACTCATTCTGCATTAATTGCGGAACGAGAGAAACTGGTTCAGGCGCTGACCGTCGTCAAACTCACAAACGATGACATCGTCACCATGATGAATTTTCGGCAGGATGTTGCGAAAGGTCTGGAAAGTGCCACGGCTGATGACAAGCGACAGATTATTGAAACCCTCAAGGTCAAAGTAACGGTTAGTCATAATGAAGTGCAAATCGAATGTCGCCTATGCACGACCAGTCGCAACATTGATTTGATCACTTCTCAAAATAGCTTTCCACCACATGGTTGTTGGGAATGCGCGCCAAATCGCGTGGGCTGATGAGGCGCATGGCATTGGGGGTCTGTACCGTAATCACCCGCTCGTAATGCGGGCTGAGCGCCGCCACAAACTCCGAGGCGCGGTAGGCGGTCAGTGCGCCGCTAATCATTAGGTAGACCGTTCGCATTCACACCCCGTACAAAATGCGCCCGCAGGTGCTGCACATCGTTAACGCCGTGCCCACGCGCGCCTGCTGAATTTGCATCGAGGACGGTGACTCACCGCACTGGCTGCACGCGCTATTTTTGATGAGCGCCACCGCGACGCCGTTGGGCTTCTTGGTGCGCAGGCCTACGTAGGCATCCAAATCGGCTCGCACAATGCTAGCAACAGCAGCCTGGCGTTGTTCGCGCAGGCCATTCGCCTTCAGCACTAACTCTTCGCGTTCGTGCTTCATATGTGCGCCGTCTTCTTCCCACTTTTGGGTGGCATCGGCTAAGGCTTGGCGGCAGTTGGCCTCGGCGGTTTTGGCATCTTCGGCTTTTTCCATCGCAGCCAACAAAGCATCGTCCATCGTGCCTCGGCGCCTCTTTAGGCTGTCCACCTCTTTTTGCGTATCCAACATTTCTTTGGTGGCTTTGATGAGACCCGCATACAGCCGCTGCTCGTCGGTTTGGATTTTCTCGTCGAGCGTTTGCACGTCCATCTCGACAGTCTTCAATGCAACCGATGCCGTAAGTCGCAGTTTTTCGGCCTGGGCCAGTTCGGTTCTGGCATGGGCCACCGCACCGTTGCTGGTAATGGCGAGATCAATCTCGCGGATGCGTTTGACCGCCGCATCCAATTGCGAATCGAGAAGTTGTAAACGATAGAGTGACTCGGCTTTGGACATACGTTGGAGTTTAGCGTACGGTATGTGATGCGTCTTTCGTCTTGCGTTGGTTGCGCTGCGTTCCCAATGCAAGACGCGGATGCATTTTGCAAAAGGGACAACCTTTGTCTTGCAGTCGATTTTTGTAGGGGCGCAGCACTGCTGCGCCCCTACCATGGCCTTTCGCAAGGCGTCTGCCCCTAATAAAAAATGCACCCCAGGACGAAAGACGCATCACACCTGCCTATAATCCATCGCACATTAAAGGAGTGACTTATTTATGCGTCCACCCAGCGGAGAAGGCGGCAGAGGCAGCCTGATTGATTTTGCACTCATCCTAATTTTGTTCTCCATCGTCCTCGTCGTTGTCCTGGTGCTGCTCGGCCCAGCCATTACAGACTTCTTGGGGCGGTTGGTTTCCCGATAGGAGGAGATTAGAGATTGGCGCAACGTAATCTCCAATCCCTAATCTCTAATCTCTCTTTGCTTCACCCCCTCTGGTTCACCTTCCTCGATCTGCTCTACCCGCCTCGCTGTGGTGGCTGTGGCGCGGTGGGGCAGGGCTTGTGGTGCGAGGGTTGCCAGAAGCGACTGAAGTTGTTTCGGCCCGACGCGGTGAAGGGCGAATTGCCTATGCCAGCAGGTGGGCCGCTGGTGGTTGTCTCGGCAGCGCCGTTTGGCCCGCCGTTGCGCGAGGCGATTCATAGCTTTAAGTACGAAGGCGTGCCACAGTTGGCAGACTTATTTGGTGGGCTGATGCGCGATGCCTGGAACCATTCGGCTTTAACTGTAGACGGGTTTGTTCCGGTGCCTTTACACAAGCGCCGCTTTGGCGAGCGCGGCTTTAACCAGAGCGAGCTTCTGGCGAAGCAAGTGAGCCGCAGCCTGAACACGCGCCTCGAACCACGCATGCTGCAACGCATTCGTTACACCAGTCAACAAGCCCACCTAACCAAAGAGCAACGCCGCCAAAACGTAAGCGGCGCATTTGTGGCCGACGCAGCACATGCGCGCGGCCAGCGTTTGTGCGTGGTAGATGATGTGTTTACAACCGGCGCTACCCTGCGCGAATGCGCAACGGCGCTGCTACAATGCGGCGCAAGCGACGTGTATGCCTTAACGCTGACGCGGGCTTGAATTAGAAAAACTAAAGATCGTATTCATCAAACCGCCAGGAAGCAATCGAGGACAAAACACTTCGAAAGTTTCCTGGCGGTTTGTTATTAGGCCTCTTGCAAAAGTTCATTGGCGCTGCCCTCGTAGGGGCGTTGCATGCAACGCCCCTACTTTTGCTAGGGGTTTATTCAAACAAAGGAGTATGCAGTGGCAACCAAAACCCAGACTGTGACCGTGCGCAAAGGCACCCCTGCCGATGCTGAGACTTTGGCCGATTTGATTAGCGCGTTGGCCGAGTACGAAAAGCTGCCCCGCCCCGACCAACACGCCCGCGATCGGCTGAAGCGTGATGCGTTTGGGGATGTGCCGCGCTTCGAGACTTGGTTTGCCGAAGTGAATGGCAAGCCCGTCGGCTATGCCATCACCTTTTACACGTACTCTACGTTTCTGGCGCTGCCTTCGCTGTATCTGGAAGATATTTTTGTGTTGCCGGATTACCGCTCGCAAAAAATTGGCAAAGAGCTGTTTATGCACTGCGTAAAGTTGGCCCTAAAAGAAAACTGTGGGCGCATGGAATGGCAAGTGCTGCACTGGAACACGCCTGCGTTGGAGTTCTATCGTTCCATCGGTGCCACACGCCTGGAAGGCTGGCAGCCCTACCGCATGGTGCGTGGGGATTTGGAGCAGGTAGCGGCCTGATGAGTGTCGAATAAACTCGTCACTCGTCACTCGTCACTTCTTCGTACGCGCTCAGCAGCTTGTCCACAATCTTCCCCCAACTGTAATCCTCGGCGTAGCAGGCGGCTCTGTGGCCGATGCGCCTGCGTCTTGCTTCGTCGGTTAGCAAGGTTTCCATTGCGGCAGCCAACGCGGTGGGATCGTTTACTTTTACGCGTAAGCCGGTTTGGTTGTGCTTTACCAGTTGGCTGAGGCCACCGACATCGCTGACGATGACGGGCGCACCGCAAGCCATTGCCTCTAATGCCACCATGCCAAAGCTCTCGTAGTGCGAGGGCATGACCAAGAACTCTGAGGCGGCAAAGTAGTAATGCAGCGTGTCTTGATCGCGTGCGCCCAGAAACGTGATCAGGTCTTGCAGACCTAGCTCATCGCGCAGGGCGTGCAGGCGGGCCATCTCCTCGTTTTGTTGCAGGCCTTGCGGGCTGGGGTCGCCGCCGATGACGCTGAGGCAAATGCCGCTCCAATCCAAATCCCCCCGCCGTGTTTTGAGCAAGGCCAACGCCCGAAACAAATTGTCCACGCCTTTTAATCGCTCGATGCGCCCGGCGAACAAAATCATCTTGTGGTCTTGTGGCACGCCAATCATGCGCTTGGCATAGGCGGCTTCGATGGGGTGAAAGATGGACAAATCCACACCGGGCGGCACGATACGAATGCGTGATGATCCTGCGCCATACCAATGCACCAATTGGTCTTTCTCCACTTTGGTGTTGGCGGTGATGCGGTCTGCGACACCACACAGATAACACTCGCCTTTTAGCCGATCGTCGTTTTCCACGTCTTGTTCGCGTTGCGCAATCTGGTTTTTCATCTCGGCCAGCGTATGAAATGTTTGCACAAATGGCGTGCCCCAACACTTGCGCAGTTCCTCGGCGACCAGGCCGGAGAGCCAGTAGTGGGCGTGGATGAGGTCGTAGGGTCGAAAGGGATGAGGGATGAAGGATGAAGGATGAGAACCCTCATCCCTCGTCCCTCGCCCCTCATCCCTGAATTTGCACATCCACTCCGTAAACGCAGGCACGTATTGCTTCAGCGTTTCTTTGGGCACAGGCGCTTCGGGGCCAGCAGGCACATGAATGACGTGAATGTTTGGCCCCAGGCGCGGGTCTATGCGCAGGCTGTGCGTGCCCGTGCTGCGCACAAACACATCCACATGGTGACCGCGCCGAGCCATCTCACGCGCAGTCTCGCGGACAAACACGTTCATGCCGCCGGTATCTTTGCCGCCCAGCGTTGCCAGCGGCGAGGTGTGGAAGCTGATGAGGGCGATTCTCATGAGTGCTTGGTGCTTAGCTGGACTTTGTCCATCAATAGTCGAAGAACGAAAGCAAGGCAAGCTCCAACCAGCTCTTGACGGAGTGAAGATTGGAGGGATACCTTGCAAGACGACTATATCAAAATACTGGGGCTGTTTGCGAGTCAATTCAGTGGGACGGTGTGGGAGCAGGC
>JAYTNY010000432.1:0-2731 GCA_043748055.1 Roseobacter sp. | reverse complement strand
AGTCACTTGCGCCGCAAATTACGGCACTTTGCGAGTTCGTAACCGGCTAAAGCCTCGACCTCCGTCTCGCTCTTATGTCTAATTCAATGCCATTGCCCTAAAGGGGAGTCGCAGAGAAAATCTGCGACTCCCCTTTAGGGGTCGGGGGTTCTGAGGCGTAGCGCTGTTGCGAGGCGTGTCCGGAGAAGCGCTGCATAGCGCTTAATTTCGTGCGCCCCTACCGTCGCAAGCTCAAGCCGAAAACTGCGGCAGCCACTGCTGCTCGGCGGCGAACAAATCGCTCACCATGCTGCGAATCTTGGGCAGCGTCATCAACGCGCCAGTCAGCGGGTCGAGAGCGATGGCTTGATGCACGGCCTCTTTGCTGCCGGTCATGCCGCCCAACACGGCCAGCTCTTGCACATTGATGTTGGTGCGATTGACGGCGGCGCACTGCGGCGGCAACGGCCCATGCATGGTTGGCTGAATGCCGTTGCGATCCACCAGACAAGCCACCTCGACACAGGCGTTGCTGGGCAAATTGCCAATTGTCAAAGCGCCCTTTGCCCCCGGCAGGCCATCATTCGGCACGTTGCCATAGATCACGCGCTTCTCGTCGGTCTCCATACTATGAATAATCAACGCGCCATACTCCTCGCTGCGCTTCAGCGGCCCGTTGATGATGTCATCCAGATAGTCCTGCTGCTCTTGGTTTTGATACGACTTGGAGATTTGAAAATAGTCCCAGCGCTTGCTGATGTAGGCTTTGATCGTCTTCGCATCTTTGCGGAACCAGGGCGTGTATTCGCTGCCGTGATGGCTGCTCTCGGTGTGGAAGAACCCAAACGTGCGCATGATCTCGGTGCGCACCCGCTCAAAGTAGTAATGCTCGTCGTTGTCCTGATGATCCATGCCGCGCTGAATCAACTTGGTGCTCGTCCCTCGTCCTTCGCCGCTCGCCGCTTCAAAGGGGGATGGGTTCTGCGCAAACATGGTCTCTCGAATCTTCGGATAAATATCGGTGCCGTCTTTGTCTGCAAACTTGGTGAACCACGCCTGGTGATTAATGCCGCCGCACTTGAACGCCACGTCCTCGCGGGCATAACCTGCACGCTTAATCAACATGGCGCTGGTGCCTTGCACGCTATGGCACAGGCCCACGGTCTTGATGCCCATCGCATTCGTGGCCCAGCAGTTCATCGCCATCGGGTTGGCATACTGAATCATCAGCGCATCTGGGCACACGTCTAGCATGTCACGCGCAATCTCGGTCAGTGCGCCGATGCTGCGCAACCCACGAAACACACCACCCGGCCCTAGCGTGTCGCCCACACACTGATCCATGCCATATTTGCGCGGGATTTCAACGTCGTGCGCATACGCCTCTACGCCGCCCACTTGGAAAGCCACAATCACATAGTCCGCGCCCTTCAGCGCCTTTCTGCGGTGGGTGGTCATTTCCACTTTGGCTTTCAGCGTGTTGTTTTCCACAACACGTTTCACGCGCTCGCCGGTGCGGGCCAGGCGGCCTTCGTGCAAGTCATACAACGTTAACGTCGCTGCTTGCAGTTCAGGAAACGACAGAATATCTACGGCCAGACGAAGCGGGAAGACATAGCCGCCCGCACCTACGATGACAATTTTTGGTGATGACATGATAGAAATTTTGTAAAGCTGATAAGGTTTGTAAAGTTGTAAAGTTGTAAAGTTTGAAGATTACAGATTTAACTTTATGAACCTTCCCAACCTTATAAACTTTATAAACTTTATAAACTCTCCAATCTGCAACTTGCTCAACGCTTCAACAGATTTTGCCCCGCTTCCCCTCCGGCCCATGCGCAATGGGATTTAAGCCCATCCAGCGGTGGTCGGCAGGTTCGGCGGCGGATTGATACCTTGAGTCTGACGATAAACGAATTTGGTTGCTGTGGTTGTCCAAGCTGCAATGCACGGTAAAGGCGCTGAAGATCAACACATCGCCCGCCTTAAAGTCGGCGGTCAGCCAGCGCCCGCCCAAGCGGTTGCGCAGCTTCACCGGGTTATGGCTCAACACCCCGCCATCGGCAATGTTGCCACCGCCGCCCATCTTGGCGTAGCCCGTTTCGCGGCGGTTCTCGCAGAAGGTGTCTACGTCTTTGCTGCCATAGCCGTTGTTCAGCCGGTCGTGTTGGTGGCTGCGCTCCAAAATCAGCAGCCCGCCGATTTCGATTGGGACATCGCCCACCGGCGTCCACGCGGTATACAGGCGTTTGGTGCCGCGCCCCATATACACAATATCCATGTGCGGCTGCGTGCCCTTGCCCGGGGCCACCGCGCGGAACCACGTGTAGTCGTAGTGCAAGGCTGGCCCGCCGATCAGCGTCTCAAAGAACTGCATCATTGGCCCGGCATATAGCATGCTCATCAACGGCGCGTTGCTCTGCGCCAGCTCGGCCATAAATGCGGTGTTTGCGCCTTTGCGGGCCACGCAGTCCATCATGTCGTGGTTCAGGTCCAGCAGCTCTTGCTCTGCCAACCGTTCGGCGCAGACTCGGCGCGCGTTCAACACCTCATCACGGTTCAGCAGCCCAGGCATATACAAATAGCCCTCGGTAGCCATGCGTTCGTTCAGCGCAGCGGCGTTTTGGCTGAGGTGAACCGAGCTTTCCAGAAAGCCAAACGTGTCGGGCGTAGTGTCCAGCTCAAGTTTGTTGGCGGTTAGTTGGGGTAAGGTCCGGATCATCTTGGCTCCTCAAAACAAACTTTACAAAAG
>JAYTNY010000431.1:0-3297 GCA_043748055.1 Roseobacter sp. | reverse complement strand
CTGTTTTATTTTGATGAGCGCGGCAACCCCACCGTGATTGCCGGTGTGCCGCCCGATTACTTCAGCCCCACCGGCCAGCGCTGGGGCAACCCGCTGTATAGGTGGGATGTGATGGCGAAGCAAGGCTATGCCTGGTGGATTGAGCGCGTGCGCGCCACCACCAAGCTGTATGACCATGTGCGCATCGATCACTTTCGTGGCTTCGAGGCGTATTGGGAAGTAGCAGCCAGCGAACCCACTGCCATGAACGGCAAGTGGGTGAAAGGGCCAGACAAAGAGTTATTCATTGCCATCAAAAAAGCACTGGGCGATCTGCCCATCATTGCCGAAGACCTGGGCATTATTACGCCCGAAGTAGAAGCCCTGCGCGATGGCATGAACTTCCCCGGCATGCGCATTTTGCAGTTTGCGTTTGTGGCCGATACCTCCGACAACTTTTTGCCGCACAACTATGTGCGCAACACCGTGGCCTACATCGGCAGCCACGATAACGACACCGTGATGGGCTGGTGGAAAGCTCTAGATGCGCCCGTCCGTCAGCAGGTGTTGGATTACACCGGCACGTCTGGGGCCGAGATCAACTGGGAGCTGATTCGCTTGCTGCTGGGTTCGGTGGCCGACACCGCCATCGTGACCTTGCAAGACCTGATGGGCCTGGGCGAAGAAGCACGCATGAACTACCCTGGCCGGGCCGATGGCAACTGGTATTGGCGCTTTACACTGGATGAAGTAACGCCGGAAATTAAGACGCGGCTGAAGAAACTGACGACCGTTTACGGGCGCTGAACTGATTTGAACCGCAAAGATCACTAAGAAACACAAAGATCACAAAGACATGAAAGGCTTCGTGATCTTTGTGTTTCTTAGTGGTCTTCGTGGTGAAACCCCAAGCTAACTTGCAAGAATCAATTCCCAATCGCGTTCACATCCTGGACAGCCACACTGGCGGCGAACCCACGCGGCTGGTGATGGACGGCGGGCCAGACCTCGGCGCTGGCCCCATCCAAGAACGCCTGAACGTGCTGAAGTACCGCCACGATGATTTTCGTCGCCGCGTCATCAACGAACCGCGCGGCAACGATGTGTTGGTGGGCGCACTGCTGCTGGAACCGCACGACCCAAGCTGCACCGCTGGCGTTATCTTCTTCAATAACGTGGGCTACTTGGGCATGTGCGGGCACGGCACCATTGGCCTCATGGCAACGCTGGCCTACCTCGGCAAAGTTGCGCCGGGGCCGCATCGCATCGAGACACCCGTCGGCATCGTCACTGCTCATCTGCATGAAGATGGCCGTGTCAGCGTCGCCAACGTGCCCAGCTACCGCTTTCGCAAGCAGGTTGAGGTGAACGTGGCCGGGCATGGCCCAGTGCATGGCGACGTGGCCTGGGGCGGCAACTGGTTCTTTTTAATTCACGATCACGGCCAACCCCTCGACCTTAAAAACGTGGAGACCCTGACCGATTTTTGTTGGCGCGTGCGCGAAAGTTTGCAGCGTGAGGGCATCACCGGCAAAGATGGGGCCGTGATTGACCACATCGAGCTATACGGCGAATCTGCAATAGCCAATAGCAAATGCTTTGTGTTATGCCCCGGCAAAGCCTACGACCGCTCGCCGTGCGGCACCGGCACCAGCGCCAAGCTGGCCTGCCTGGTAGCCGATGGCCTGCTGCGCGAAGGCGATGTGTGGCGCCAAGAGAGCATCGTCGGCAGCGTGTTCGAGGGCAGCGTCCGCATTGCAAACGATGCGATCTATCCCACCATCACCGGCACTGCCTTCGTCACAGGCGAGACGACGCTGATCTTCGACCCACGCGATCCATTCGTAAACGGCATCTTTTAGCTTCTGTTTGAACGGCGTTTGTTTTAGGAACCCCCGACCCCTAAAGGGGAGTCGTCCAGTTTTCCTACAAGTTCTTCGCCAGGCTCAATCTTGCCCAAATGCAGAACTTATGGAGGTTCTCAACGACTCCCCTTTAGGGGTCGGGGGTTCCGCAGCGTAGCTCTGCCAAGACATTACGCCCAAGTTCGTGCCCATAGTCAGCATTCGATTAACATGCAGCCATGGCATCTCCCGCACTCGCACGCACCCAAACGCCAACTCAAACTCAAACTATCTCCAACCCCCTCCGCTTCGATTGGCTGATGGCCCTGCTCTCCACCTGGTTCGTCGGTGGCCTGTTTGTGGATGGCTGGGCACACACTCACGACAAAGTAGATCAGAGCTTCTTCACCCCGTGGCACGGCATCTTGTATTCGGGGTGGATGGTGGTAGCGCTATTCCTCATCATTCATGCCCTGGTAGGACGCTCGCGTGGTGCTACTTGGCGCACCGCTTTGCCGCAGGGCTATTTCCTGTCGCTCGTCGGCGCAATCGGTTTTGGCGTGGGCGGTTTGGCGGATATGGCTTGGCACATCGCTTTTGGCATCGAGCGTGGCACCGAAGCCTTGCTCAGCCCATCGCACCTGCTACTAGCCGTTTCGATGGGCCTCGTGGTCAGCGGCCCTTTTCGCGCACGGCTGCACAACCCAGCGAAAGATTTTGTGCATCAGCTCCCGGCGGTGGTGTCGTTAGCGTTAGTGCTGGGCGTGGCAGCCTTCTTTACTCAAGCCACGCACCCTGCTGCCCAACTATGGGGCGTATGGGGCTTGCACGGTTACCGCGATGACGACTTTGCCGCAACCGCATTGTTGCTGGCCGGTTGCACGTTTGCCACCGCCACTCTGTTCACCCTCAAGCTGGGTAAGCCCATGCCGGGCGCGTTCACCCTCATCTTCGGCCTTAGCGCGTTTGGCATGGGCTTTCTCAACGACCAAATTTATCCGGACAAAGTGGTGTATGCGTTTGTGTTGGGCGGGTTGGTGCTGGATGGGATATGCGCCGTGCTAACGAAAGCCCAACTCCAAACGCGCGCGGCGGTGCTGGGTGCGCTCACGCCCGTTGTGTTGTTGGGCGCATATTTTGCCGCAGGCCATTTCTTGCTGGGCGGCTTGGCCTGGCGCATCCACTTTTGGGGCGGCATGCTAACGATGACGGCGCTGGGTGGGTTGCTGCTCAGCCAGCTCACTGAAAGGGCCATGCCTTCGCACTTAGCGTGATGCCACCGGGAAGCTCAACGCCGCGCCGCTGCTTGCGTCAAACACCAACAGCGATTGCTCTTGGTTGATCAGTACGCGTTGCCCATCGCCACTCACGCCAATGCCAAAGAGCGCCCCCTCGGCGGGTAAAGCGGTCACTTTGCGCGCAGCAATATCATAGGCCCACGCTCGGTTGTTGCTGGTGAAATACAGCGTTTTGC
>JAYTNY010000430.1:0-2819 GCA_043748055.1 Roseobacter sp. | reverse complement strand
CCATCGAATTGAACCCGCGCATGAGGCCAACTGCGCCCAGTAGATCAAGAATATCAGCATCTTGCAGAATCTCTCCCAGCTTGTTGCTGACTTGAAGGGAGCTGTGTTGACGAATGGCTTCTGTAATTTCGGCGATTCGGGCGACGGTGAATACGGCGTGCTCTGTCAAGAATTTCCCGACGAGGCTCGCGCCAACTTCGGCGTGTTGGCTGCGGTATGTGTGTGCTAAGCCCACATCGTGCAAAAGCGCTGCGGCCTGAACCGAATCCAAATCGCTAAATCCCTCGGCCACAGCAATCTTGATGGTCCAGCGCCGAACGCGATCTACATGGTTGAAATCGTGAGCGGCTTCGGTGACACGCTGCATTTGCTCTTTGGCAAACGCTTCGATCTGCTGAATGAGGTCTGATTGCATGAGATTACAACCACCCAAACTTACCAAACACCCAACAAGCCCCAAACGCCAGCGCGATGCACACAAACAGCAGCGCCAACGGATTCGCCTGCTTGTAGCGCAACTGCCACCACAGCCACATCACCAACAGCAGCGGCAGAATGCGCGGGGCGATGCCATTAACGAGTGAGTTGAGCGAGATCACGGCATCGCCGATGGTGATGCTGGCGTTTTGCGGCAAATGAATGCCCGCGTAGCCCAGCACCAGCGCGCCCAACACAAATGTACCCAGCCGCACCGCGCCAAACAGGCCCGCCCGCAGCCAATCGTTGGCACGCGCCCAGGTGGCCCAGTGCCGCGTTTGCCGGTAGCCGAGCTGGAACGCAAACAGCGCAATACCCAACACGGCGGCGCTCTCGCAGATGATGAACAGCACTGGCCCCAACAAACTGTTGAGCTGCGCCAAGCGCGACCCCATCGCCACCAACACCGATGTAATCAGGCCGCCCACCAACGCATCGCCCAGCACGCCCAGGCTGGCCATGGCGCTGGTCTTGGCCCCGGCAAATTCGCCGTCGCTGATGGCATCGCCGTTGGCCTTGCGCTCTTCTAGGGCGGCGGCAGCCCCCACGATGTAGCTGCCCACGCTCCACTCGGTGTTGAACAGGGTTAAATGTCGGCGCAGAAAGGCCGTGCGCGCCTCGGCGGTAGTGCACAGGCGTTGGCCAATTGGGGCCAGCGCAGTGGCGAAGCCGAGATTTTGAAAGCGCTGAAAGTTGAGCGCGGCATCGTGAAAGAAAGCCCACAACACAAACGATGAACTGACCTGCACCACCGAGAGCGATTGCGGCGATTCGAGGTCATCGCCGTCTTCGTCGTCGGGCAAGGTGTCGGGGATGAGCGAGGTGGAATCGGTCTTGCTGTCGCGCTTCTTGCGGGCCAAATAAGCGTGAATGGCGGCAATGCTTCCGCCCAGAATTGTGGCAGGCACAAGCCCCATCGCTTGCGAAGCCAGCCAGCCCAGCAACAAATATGCCACGCCGCTGCCGCGCATAACAAGGCTGAGGCTGAGCGCGATGCCCAGCGCCGCCAACAGATATTGGCAGGCCACAAACGCCGCCAACACCCACGGCGAGATGCTGTTGGCGAGGTCGAATAGCAAGCCTGTATCCACCCGCAACAGCAGCAACACCGGCAAAAATGAACTAATGAATAGCCACACCTGCGAAGGCAGAATCGTCACACCGCTCACCACGCCAATCTCGCCAGTCTCGGCGAAGAAATCGGCCCAGTGGGCGAAAATAGTATTCACCAGGCCGCGCGTAAAGTTGAGCAGCGTGCCCAGCGCAATAAGTGCGGTGAGGATGAGTGCAGTCTGTGGCGCATCCACCTGCAAGCCGCTGAGCAGGATGAGCGGCACGCCGACGTAGCCGATGAGTGCCACATCTGGGCCAAGTTTGAGGTTGAGTTGTGAAAGCCCTAATGAAGCGAGGTTGAGCACACCGCCAATGGCCGCGCCGCGCACTGGATCGCCCAACAGCAGCCCCACCAACATGCCCGCAACCAATGGCTGCGAGAAAACATAGTTGCCCAGCCCAAAGTTAAATGCCGAGCGCGCAAACGTGTAGGCCAGCGCGACGAGGATCGCTTGGATGACGCTCATGCGGCGCGCCTACCTCCTCTTGGCCGGAGCTTTTTTGGCGGGCTGAGGTGCGGCTTTTTTGATGGATGGCTTGGCGGCGGGTTTGCTCACGGGTTTAGCCGTAGGCTTGGCTGCAGGCGCAGGTTTTGCGGCTACCTTCTTGGGCGTGGTTTTGGTGGGTAGGGCTGCAATGGGCTTTGGTGCGTGCGTTTTCACATCTGCTACAACGGGCGCAGGCTTCTTCAGCTTGTCGTACAACGCCAGCACATTAGCGATGTGCAGCGGGCCTACCACGCCGTTTAGCAGCACCCGTTGCAAGCCGCAGCTTTCGATAGTGATGGTCTTCGCCATATCGCGTGTGCCGCCTTCGTCCACCAGCTTTTGCACTTTGGCCTGCACGTTGTCCAGGTAGGCGATGCTGCGGCGCATCACTTCTTTAATTTCGCCGCGCAAAATAATTTCGCCGTGGCCCTGCACAATGCTTTCCAGTTGCATGGCTGCAATCTTGGTCAACGAGTCTTTCAGTTGGTCTACGTTGCCGTTGGCAACGGTGGGCACAGCCATCACCGTGTCGCCTGCAAACAGCAGGCGCTCCTCGTGCAGCAACACCGCCACCGAGTCCGGCGTGTGGCCGGGGGTGGGGAACACCTCCAGCGTTTTGCCGGGCAGGCGCAGCGTAAACGTGCCGCTGTTAAAGCTAAACGTGGGCAGCTTGATCTTGACGTGTTCAAACTCGCGTGAGCTGGCTTTGGCCTGCTCCAGCGACTTGTAGGCGTTTTGGAT
>JAYTNY010000429.1:0-10350 GCA_043748055.1 Roseobacter sp. | reverse complement strand
CAAAGTGTCTGCCGAAGTGAAAGAGAAGCTGGCCAAGATTGCCGATGGTTTGAAGAAAGGCGAGATTAAAGAAGCCGCAGTGAAAGTGCCGGATGATTGCAAAGAGTAATTTTTTTTGATCTAGAAAAACAGAACATCCCGAATTGGGTCATGCCCAATTCGGGATGTTCTGTTTTTCTTGTGAGCGTTAAGACGCCGCTCCGAATCCCGCTTCCACCAGGCTTCTATACGCGCCACCGCGCTCCATCAACTCAACATGGGTGCCCCGCTCAACGACGCGACCCGCTTCGAGAACACAAATCAGGTCAGCCGACTGCACGGTTGAGAGCCGATGGGCAACCACCAGCGTTGTGCGCCCCTGCCGCATCACGGCCAGCGCATCTTGCACTAGGCGTTCGGATTCGGCATCCAGCGCCGAGGTGGCTTCATCAAGCAGCAGAATGGGCGCGTCTTTCAGAATGGCGCGCGCCAACGCGATGCGCTGGCGTTGCCCACCCGATAGTTTCACACCACGCTCACCCACGCGTGCGTCATAACCTTCGGGTAGCTCTTGGATGAACTCGTGGGCGTGGGCTGCACGCGCAGCCGCTTCAAGCGCCGCATTCGATGCGCCGGGTTGGCCAAAGCGCAGGTTCTCACGAATGGTGGCATCGAACAGAAAGGGGTCTTGCGGCACGTAGGCGCTTTGCGCACGCAAGGCATCCAGCGAGAGCGCCCCAATCGGCGCGCCGCCTATCAGCACGTTCCCCGTCTCAACCGGGTAAAAGCCCATGAGCAGTTTCAGCACCGTGCTCTTGCCGCCACCGCTTGGCCCAACCAGCGCCATCACCGATCCGCGCGGCACGCTGAGATGGACATCTTGCAGCACGAGCGCATCTGCCGCGTAGCCAAATGTCACACCCTTTAATTCGATTGCAGAAGGCGCGCTTGTTTCAGATCGTGATTCAGTGACACTGGCAGCCAGTCGCTCAGTCGGCCACTCAAGCATCTCCCGAACTCGGGCGGCGCTCGACAAACAGCGTTGAATACCCGCGACAAACTCGCCGATGTTTTGGAACAAGTAGCTGGCGCTCCCCTCAAATGCCCCTATCGCCGCAATCGCGCCAATATCCAATCGCCCCTGCGCTACCAGCCATAGCCCAACGGCCAGGGTAATAAACGAGTTCAGAAAATTGATGCGCACCGTGTTCAGCACGCTCAGGCTGCCCGACCATCGCTCGCTGCCCATGCGGGCCTCGGCATAGGCGCTGTTCTGTTGAGCAAAACTGCCTTCCACTACTGGGCCGAGATGAAACATCTTTGCCACCGGCAAGCTCTGCAACAAATCGCTCAATCGCTCGTTGAGCAGGCCCAGCCGCTGTTGCATCTGGTCACTCCAGTGGCGTATCTTTCGCGCCATCCACACATTGCTGATGACCGTGATTGTGCCGTTCAAGAGTACGACAACCGCCATCAACGGCGAGATTGCCAACGTGGCGATTAACGCGATGGTGCCGAGGATGATTGCATACAACAACCCCGAAATGCTCCAGTGAAAAAGGCCGCGCAGACCCTCCACATCGTTTGTGGCACGCGATAGCAGTTCGCCTGAGTGTTCGCGCTCGAGCCGCGCCATAGGCAATTCGACCGCATGCCCGACAAAGCGCAATCGGATATCGCTCATGATGCGGGGGACGCCCGTGCCGATCAGGTAAACCGCCAAAAGATTGAGCGGCAGCCCGATGACGAACGCAATCAGGGTTAAGGCTGCACCACGCCACAGCAATTGGCTGTCACCGCTGGCTGCGGCGTTCAGCATATCGCGCAGCATGAAGCCCAATACGATGTTGAAGCAGACCGCCAGCGTGGATGCTTGCAACAATTGCGCACCCAATTGCCGCCAATAGTGACGGCCCATTAGGCCAAGCGCATAGCACAACGCTTTCATACCGTCGCCTCCACTTGCTGCGCCACCAAGCGGCGATAGACACCATCCAGTGCCATCAGCGCCGCGTGCGTGCCGCGCTCGGCGACAGCCCCGCCCTCCAGCACCACAATTTCATCAGCATCCCGAATGGTCGAGAGCCGGTGCGCGACCACCAACGTTGCGCGGTTGCGCCCAAATTGCTGCAACGCTTCCTGAATGAGCCTCTCGGATTCCATATCGAGCGAGGCCGTCGGTTCATCGAGCAACAAAATGGGCGCATCTTTTAAGATGGCGCGGGCCAACGCAATGCGCTGCCGCTGTCCGCCTGATAGCAACACGCCTCTTTCACCCACGCGGGTTTGATACCCCTGCGGTTGTTCGCCGATAAAGCCATCGGCATGCGCCGCGCGGGCAGCGGTCACAATCGCGTCAAAGCTCGCGCCGGGCCGCCCCTGCCCAATGTTCTCGGCGATGGTGCCCGGAAAGAGATAGGTGTCTTGCGACACCAGCGCCATAACGTTGCGCGCACTGTCGGGGCTGAGCGCACTCAGCGGCTGACCAAAAATTTGCACATCGCCAGCCTGCGGCGCATAAAAGCCACAGATCAGTTTGATGACGCTGCTCTTGCCGCCGCCACTCGCGCCAACCAGCGCCACCGTTTGCCCGGTGCTTACTTGTAACGACACGCCGCGCAACACCGTTGCGCGGTCATCGGCATAGCCAAAATGCACCGCGTTCAGCGTCAGCGGTGGCGCAGTCGGGGCGGCTTGCGTGTCGAGTGTGCGCCCATCGGCCTCGGTGGGCATATCAAACACATCGAACGCGCGTTGAATCACCGGGCGCATAAAGCTCAGCCGCATTTGCCACTGCTGGGCCTGGCTGATGGGGCCAATCACCAGGTAGTACAGGGCGCTGATGGCAAGGGCACCGCCTGCGGTTAACTGGCCGCCGACTGCCAGCGCGCCCGCCGTGAGCGGCAACACGATCTGCGGCAGGTATTGCGCCAGCCAGAAGGGCACCAACGCCATCACATTTTTGCGTTCGACCGCTGCCGACAGCACATTGATCTTGTCATACACCGCACCCAGCCGCGCCAACATCGCCGTCTTGAGTCCGTAAGCCTTCACCACCGCCACACCCGCCAGCGTGTCTTGCAAAATAGCGGTCGCCTCGCCTTCGCGTTCGGCACGTTCGTGGGCCAGCGCTTCTACTGGCTTCATCATGCGCAGCGAAACCCAAATGGGCGGCAAGGCCAGCAACAGGGTGAATAGCGCAATCGGCCAACTGAGATAGAGCAGCGCGATAAACCCACCCAGTAGCGAGATGGGCAGCCCGAATAGCTCTGGCAGGCTGTCCAACAACTCGGCCAAGGTGCTGGCCCCGCTATTCAGACGGGCCATCAAATCGCCGGTGCTCTCACGCTCCACGCGAGACATGGGCAGCCGTTGCACATGCTGCGCCAGATCGTTGCGAAAATCCCTCACCGCGCCTGTGACAAAACGGGTCTGCGCCCAACGCCCCACCCACATCAGCACGCCCACCGGCAGCACGAGCGCAAACAGGATGAGCAACCAGCATTGCACCTCGGCGCTGCGTCCGGCCAGCGCGGCATCGAGCGTGGGCTTAAACAGCAGGCTCGCACCCACCGTCATCGCGATGTAGACCATTTGCGTCAGGGCGCTCACGATGACCCAGCCGCGATAGGGTTGCAATGGGTGAAAGGCGCGTTTCCAGAAACTCATATTTGTAGATACCGTATTGCGGTTTGTGATGTTATTGCGCGGGAGGGCTTAGGTCAATTGGCGTTAGAACCTATCTCAATAGGGACGACATCCCTACAAGGGATGTCGTCCCTGATAACCAAAATGCTGGCCTGCTGAAACTTTCGCCCTAACGTGTAAACCGATACAATCCCGCGAAACTTGCTCAGGAGTCGTGTTTTCTATGTCGAAATTTTCTCAGCTCGGTTTACCCACGATGGAATTTCACGTCGCGCGCTCGGTGCGCGACCAATTTGCGTTTGATGAAAGCATCTTTGAGAGCGATGGCAACGTGGTGTTTGCCGACTTTGAGGCGGCGCGCCGCTTCGCTGAGAAGTTGAACACTGCGCGCCCAATCGAAAAGCGGCTGCGCCCCGGCCAGCTAAACGCGATGGGCTTGATTGACGAGATTTTGCACTTGGTGGTGGCACAGTACAGAGAGCAGGTGAAGCCGACCGTGATGCGGGATGCGTCATCCGTCCTGCGTCTTGCGTTGGGCGATACCGAGACCGACAAATTGCTGCGCACTTTTTGTGAGCAGTTCCCGCCGGTGTCGGTGTACACGCAGGAAACCAAGCTGAGTGACTACTTGGCGAACCCCATCAACCAAGACAACGCGCTGGAAGAGATGGTGATGCTGTGGGTGGCGAATGACAACCCAGCCTTTATGAAAACCTGCGGCGAGTTGTTTGACGATACGGCGTTGGCGCAGACGACGACATACACCAGCGCGATGCAAACCCTGCAAACATTTTTTGCGCAACAACCCACGTTCTCTGGCGAGAGTTTGCCCTTGCTAGAACTGCTCCGCGAACCCGCACGCAAGAACCCCGATTCGCTGGAGGCGCAGTTGGACTTTATTGCCGAGCGATTCGAGCGGGTCAGCGGCTTGTCGCTAGTGATTCGGCGCATGAGCACACGGTTGTTGATTGGGCGCGACGTAGCCCGCGAGGAGCAGCGCCAGCTTACGTTTGGCACGGGCTTTGTGGACTTCACGCCCGCAAAAGGGACGATTCATGTTATTGATTACAAGGCCGAAGCGGCGGCGCTGAACCTGCCGGAGTACGAGGCGTTTACGCAAGACAAAGAATGGATGCCGCGCTGCGTGTTGATTGCCAAGACCACGTATGTCTGGCTCGACCAACTCAGCAAAAAATATGGGCGCGAGATTAGCCGCCTCGATCAGATTCCCGACGAGGAGTTGGACTTTTTACGCGACGCGGGCGTGACGGGGCTATGGCTGATTGGCTTGTGGGAGCGCAGCATTGCCAGCCGCCGCATGAAGCAGATGATGGGCCAAGACGACGCGGTGGCCTCGGCCTACTCGCTGATGGATTATGCGATTGCGGGGGATTTGGGTGGGCATGACGCCGTAGAAAATCTCAAGGGGCGAGCGTGGCAGCGCGGCATCCGCCTCGCCAGCGATATGGTGCCCAACCACATGGGCATTGACTCGAACTGGGTGGTGAACCGGCCCGACTATTTTCTCGCGCTGGATTACCCGCCCTACCCCAGCTACACCTTTAACGGCACCGATCTCTCGAACGACCCGCGCGTGGGCGTGTATCTCGAAGATCATTACTACGACCACAGCGATGCCAGCGTGGTGTTTAAGCGCGTGGACAAATGGACGGGTGACACCAAATATATTTATCATGGTAACGATGGCACCAGCTTCCCGTGGAACGACACAGCCCAGCTCAATTATTTGAACCCCGATGTGCGCGAGGCCGTAATTCAAACCATCTTTCACATGGCGCGGCAGTTCCCGATCATTCGGTTTGATGCGGCCATGACGCTGGCGAAGAAGCATGTGAAGCGGTTGTGGTTCCCGCAGCCGGGCGCAGGGGATGGCATTCCCAGCCGCGCCGCGTTTGGCATGACCGTTGAACAATTCGATGCACTGATGCCCAACGAATTCTGGCGCGAGGTGGTTGACCGAGCCGCAGTCGAAATCCCCGACACCTTGCTCATGGCCGAGGCGTTTTGGCTGATGGAGGGCTACTTTGTGCGCACGCTGGGCATGCACCGCGTCTACAACAGCGCCTTTATGCACATGATGCGCGACGAGGACAACGCCAAATATCGCCAACTGATTAAGAACACGATTGAGTTTGACAGCGAGATTTTGAAACGCTATGTGAACTTCCAGACCAATCACGATGAGAGGCCAGCCAAAGATCAATTTGCCACCGGCGACAAATACTTTGGCGTGTGCGTGTTGATGAGCACGCTGCCGGGGATGCCGATGTTTGGGCACGGCCAGTTCGAGGGCTTTGGCGAAAGGTATGGCGTGGAGTATCGCCGCCCCAAGCTGAACGAAGTGCCAGATGGCTGGCTTATAGACCGCCATCGCCGCGAAATTTTCCCGCTGCTGCACAAACGCTATGTGTTTAGCGGCGTAGAAAATTTCTTGCTCTACGATTTTTACGAGGGCGGCGGGGTGAACGAAGACGTGATCGCCTACTCGAACTCGGCTGGCGAAGATCGTGGCCTCGTCATCTATCACAACCGCTACGCAACCGCGCGGGGGTGGATCAAGATCAGCGCGGCGTCGTTGAACAAATCAAATAATCAGCTTGAGCAAAAGACGCTGGGCGATGGCTTGGGCTTGCACAACGACCCGCGCCACTTCACCATTCTGCGCGACCAACTCACTGGCCTGGAATTTATTCGCAACAGCCGCGAGTTGTGTGAGCAGGGCATGTATGTGGAGTTGGAAGCTTACAAGTGCCATGCCTTTGTGGGCATCCGCGAGGTGTTTGATGCGGATGGACACTACGCGCAAGTGGCAAGCCAACTCAGTGGCCGGGGCGTGCCCAGCATGGATGAGGCACTGACCGAGTTGCGCTTCGGCGGCGTGCATCAGGCTTTTAGAGCGTTGGTGAACAAAGATTTATTTGAAGCATTGACGGATGCAGTAGTGGATTCGCCTGCATCGGTGAGCGACGAAGCCACGGGACTAGTAGATGACGATAGCGAGGATGTGGCGATTGATTTGTATGCCGAGGCGGATGAGAAGGCCGAGGCCAAAGCAAATGAGATTGAACTCACTACGACGGTGGATGCAGCGTTGTTGGATGGCATAGAGCAAAAAGTAGTGGCGTTGCTGGAGGCAGCAAAGGCACAGACGAATGGCAGCGAAGATGTGAAGTCCGCTGCAAAAGTCATCCGTGATGAAGTGGAGAGCATTCTGCGATTGCCTACGTTCACAGCAGCCCTCACCCCGCGCCAGCAGACTGGCAATCCCTCTCCCACAGGAGAGGGAAGCCAGTCGCCAACGCAACTTCGCCTCAAGCGCGCGCTGAATTATTTCGATCAACAGATCACCGATAACCCGGATGTGTGGCACAGTTTGTTGGGCTGGGCCTGTGTTCATCGGCTGGGTTATGCGCGGCTGGATGAGTGGCTGCTGGGCAAATTGACGACTGAGGCGTATCGCCACTTGGGCCGCGATGAGTGGAACGCAGGCCAGTTGATGCAGTTGACGAAGGTGTTGGTGAATGCCGACAGTGCCACTGCGGACAAGCTGCTCGATACAGCCGAGGCGCGCAGCTACTTGCAGGTGAATGCGCACGAGGGTGTGCGCTACTTCAACAAAGAAGCGTTTGAGCAACTGGTGTCGCGTTTGTTCTTGGTAGATTTGGTACGCGGCGGGGATGGGCAAACAGCAGAAGCGCGGCAGAAGACATTGCTGGCTGCGTTTTATCGCGCCGAGAATTTGTTGCGAGCGATGGAGAGCAGTGGGTATGAGTTTGAGAAGCTGAGTGCAGGGATTAAGTCGCTTTAGATTTTCACCTGTCCATGTGCGCCGCACATTGCACTCTAGTAGTCTGTCAAATCAATAAATCTGTGCGAGCTTCGCTTCGGAACCCCCGACCCCTAAAGGGAAGTCGATGATGCGCTTTCAGCGTTACTCAACGACTCCCCTTTAGGGGTCGGGGGTCATTTACAAAATGCCACACGAAACCAAATTTGATAACTAAAGTATTTGTTTTGACGGACTACTAAGTTCGCGTTTGCATTCGTCTTCGGACGAACCCATCCGCCGAAATCCTCCCACTGCCCATCACCCCAAAACATACAAACAGCCAGAACAGCACCTGCGGCAGCGTTAAAAACGTGAGAGGTGTGTTGCGCCCATACAAAAACGCCGCCACAAAAAACGTAACCGCCAAAGCCAGCGCCGCCCAGCGCGTGCCGAGGCCAATCATCAGCAACACCGCGCCCACCGTCTCGGCCAACGCGCCGAGCAAGGCCAAGAACATCGGCGCAGGCAAACCCACACTTGTCACCATGCCAAGATATTCCGGGTTGATCTCCAGCCGCCGGATGCTGAACTTGCTGGTGCCGGTGGTGAGAAACAGCGACAGACCGACGTAAAAGCGCAGCGCGAACAGGCCAACCTCGGCGGGCCAGGGCAGCGGCGGCAACCCGCTAACAAACGCGCGCATCATGGCATAAACTCGCTCACAAAGTTGAGATAGCCCTGCCGCCCTTCGTGCTTCGTCCAATGTTGAATAGATTTGCGGATGCGTTTGAGGCAGGCGATGAGTTCGTCCAGCGTAATGCCTTCCTCCTCCACCAACTCCACGTCTTTGCCATCCTGCACCAGTTCGCTGCGGCCCAACCGCCACTCGCACATCTCGCGCACGGCAGCGTAGGTCTGGCGCTTCAGGTCATCGTTCAGCGCTGTTTGCACCGGCTGGCCCGCTTTTTGCTCAGCCTGGTAGTCTCGAATGAGCGTGTTCACGACCGTCTCCGCGTCGTAGTCCAACATCTGTTTATTGTTGCGATACACAGCCAAAATGCCCGCTTCGATGTTTTGCAGCACATCAAGGTAATCGTCTTCGATAGCCATAGCTGGTAATCTTACGCGCATGGCGTTCTATATCGGCTGCCCGGTGTGGGGGCAAAAGACCTGGGTGGGTAATTTCTTTCCCAAAGGCACCAAACCAAAAGAGTTTTTGGCGACCTACAGCCGACGGCTGAACACCGTAGAGGGCAACACCACGTTCTATGCGCTGCCGGATGTGGCAACAGTAGAGCGATGGCGCGATGAGACGCCAGCGGGCTTTCGGTTCTGCCTCAAAGTGCCGCAAAGCATCTCGCATCAACAACGACTGGTGAATGTAGAAGCCGAGACGAATGCGCTGGTAGATCGCCTGCGCCGCCTGCAAGACCGCTGCGGGCCAACACTGCTGCAATTGCCACCCACATTCTCGCTCAAACAATTCACCACACTGGAAAGCTACCTTAAAGCATGGCCCAATGATTTAAGGTTAGCGGTAGAGCCACGCCATGCCGATTATTTTGCGGAGAAAGGTGCGGTGATGCTGGATGCGGTATTGCGCGAGTTGAACATGGCACGCTGCGAGTTTGACACGCGCGGACTGCGCAGCGTGCCGCCGGATGCCACCACAATTTCTGGCGTGGCTGTGCGCGAGGCCCAAACGCGCAAGCCCAGCTTTGCGCCCACGTTTGTGTGTTTGTCGTCGGTGGCGTTTGTGCGCTACTGCGGGCATCCACAGGTGGAGGCGAACCGCCCGTGGTTAGCGGAATGGGCGGCCCACATTGCCGGTTGGCTGCGCGGAGACAACGATGTGTACTTCTTCACCCATCATCCCGACGACACCTTTGCGCCCGATGTGGCGCGGTTGCTGCACGGCTTGGTGCGCGAACGGGTAGATATTCCGGCGTTGCCGGAGTGGGGTGAACCGGAGGATGCGCAGCCAACTTTGTTTTGAGGCTGCTCTTGCGAAAGCTAAGCCCGCAGCGTGCGGTGAACGCACGGGGATAATCCCCTCATGCCAAACCCACCCCTCCCCCGCGTCATCGCCGCGCTGCATCTGCTGCCCTCGGCGCACTCGCGCCGCCCAATCACCTACACCCAAAGCCAGATGATTGAGCATGCCCTGTTGCATGCACAGATTGCCTACAACAACGGCGTGCGCGCCGCCTATTTGCAGGATGTGCATGACACGCCCGTCGCGCCATCCATCCTGCCCCACACCGTGCAAAATGTGGCGGCGGTGGGCAAAGCCTTAAAGCAAGCCTTCCCCGATTTGCGTCTGGGCATTTGTTTAATGCAACATGGCGCGCGCGAACCGCTGCAAATAGCCAACGATGTCGGCGCGGACTTTGTGCGCATCAAAGTGTGGATCGGCGCGATGATGAAGGCCGAAGGGGTGATTACCGGCTGCGCCTATGAGGGCATTCAATATCGCGCCGAGATTCGTGCCGCGCTTCCGAGCGCCAGCCACATCAACATATTTACCGACATTTACGACCGCGTAGGCGTGCCCATACACCCGTTGCCACTGCCCGAAGCCTGCCGCCAAGCCGTCACGTTTTGCCAATCTGATGGATTGGTCTTAACCGGCATGAACGTGGACGACAGCGTGAGCATGTTTGACCAGATTGCGCCCCTCAAGTTAGGTGTGCCGCTGATTTTGGGCGGCAGCGCAACTGTGCAAAGCGTGCCGCGCTTCCCGCATACGGATCATTTTGTCGTGCATGGGGCTTTTATTAAAAAAGGGTTACCGCCTAAGAACGGCTTGCCGGTGGAATGGGGCAACGATGAAGTGAGGGCGTTTATGCAAATAGTTAATCGAGACTAAAATCTTTTGCATTACCCAGTTGTTACCCAGGAGGATTAACAGAGATATGAGTTCAAGCGCCCCG
>JAYTNY010000428.1:0-1951 GCA_043748055.1 Roseobacter sp. | reverse complement strand
CGCACGCGGGTGTGGCCCTGCTCGTCTTGGAATGGCTCGATGCGGCTGACTTCCTCGCCCAGCCGCAACGTGGCTTTGCTTTGGCGCAAGTGATACGCCAGCGCGGCGCCCACCTCGTAATCCACAAACGGCAGCAATTGGGCGCGTTTGTCAATCACCGTAATGCGCACGCCCAGCGCTGCAAACATGGTGGCGTACTCGCAACCAATCACGCCCGCGCCAACGATTGCCAGCGTGCGCGGTAGTTTTTCCAGCTTCAAAATATCGTCGCTAATAAATACATGCTGCCCATCCAGTGGGATTTTGGCATCGCGCGTGGCATACGTGCCGGTGGCGATCACGACCTTATCGGCGGTCACATCCCGCACAGTGTTGGTGTCCAGCATCTTCAGCCGCAGCGTGTGCGCATCGCTAAACGAAGCCTCTGCCGAGATCGTTTCAACGTGATTACGCTGCAACGCCGCACGCGTCACGTCAATCTCATGCCGAATCACATGGTCGGCGCGATACAGCAAATCGCTCATCGTGATGTCTTGCTTCACGGTATAGCTCTCGCCATAAATGCTGCGCTCTCGATAACCCGAAAGGTGCAGCACCGCTTCGCGCAAGGTTTTGCTGGGGATGGTGCCCGTGTTGATGCACACGCCGCCGACGACGGTCTTACGCTCAACAATCGCCACGCGCTTGCGCAGCTTGACGCCTTGTATAGCCGCCCGTTGCCCGGCGGGGCCAGAACCAATCACGATGAGGTCATATTCGTAGTCCGACATAAGCTGGATTGTATGGACGACTTGTTAAGAGACAAACCTGATGCTTACGCACTTTACGCAGCTCGCTCATTACTCATAGATAAACCAAATAGACATGGCACGATTAGCGCGTTAGGCGCTTGCGCAGGTTTCATGTCACTTTGATTTGACTTGTCTATCGGGCTGGGGCAACGAGGCGAAGAGCGAGACTTGGGAGATAGGTGAGGAAGCGGCCATAGACCAAAACTTAATGTCCTTCAACCGTCATCTGCCACTGATACAGCCGATGTTCTTCTGACCAGCGCGATTTGAAGAATGACAGAATTTGCATCACCTGTTGCGCGGTCAGTTTGTCTTTGAAGGCGGGCATGTCGCCGTGGCTCATGTCGCCGGTGCCATCGCCGCCGTTCAATGTAATTTGCACCAGCACTTCATCGCGGTGATGCCAGGTGTGGCCGCTGTCGTCGTGGGGTGGGGCGGGGTATTTGCCGTTGGCGAGCTTCTTCTTCCAGTTGGGCTGGCCCGCCAAATTGGGCAGGTGGCAACTGGCGCAGTGTTGGGCGTAAAGCGTTTGGCCGATGGCGATGTCGGCTGAGCTCAGCTCAGGCAAAGGCGGTAAAGCGACAGCGGGGGCCATGTCGGCCCCCGCTGTGACGGGTGTGGGCGTGGGGGTTGACGCCGGTATTGGGGTTGGTCCGCTGGGCCGTGTGCCCACAGCCAGCGCAATCAACACCAACGACAACGCCACAAACCACGCCACGAAGAAAATGAGTTTCTGGCTCATACCTGCTATTGTCGCTGATGTTGCTGATTTATAACTTGCACTCTCAACCAAATCTTCTACCATCACAACTATGGATTTAGAAACTTGGCGGGCCTTGCCCCAACAACCTGTAGACCGGCAGCAACTGCACGATTTGCTGATGAACAAGATGAAGCTGAAGCGCGAACCTGTCGCGGTGACGTATTGCGAGGGCGCGCCACCCGCAGGCTACGAACCTGCGCGCGTGCCGGTGTGTTCTATCTTGCACCGCGCCGAGCAGGGCAAAAAAGTGTTTGTGGATGTGAGCACGCACGATTGCCTCGTCGGTCAATATCACCTCGGCTTTTTGCCGCACGATGAGGCAGGCAGCCTGATTTGCGACGGCGAGTATTTGACGATGGCGCAGGGCTTTTTTACCGAGGCCGCGGCGAAGAAGAAC
>JAYTNY010000427.1:0-7927 GCA_043748055.1 Roseobacter sp. | reverse complement strand
AACTGTGCCAAGACCTCGGAGGTTTTGTCAGGCCTCACGACTGATTTTTTTGATACGCTGCTGCTGTTGCACAAACGCCAGCACCGCTGTGGCCTCACTCAAATCCTCGGCGCTAACCAGGCCTAGAAAGCTGGAGCCGCTGTAAACCGCAGCGATGCGAGCGCTCTTGTCGCTCATCTCCTCGCGCACCTCGTCCAAAGATTTGCTAGCGTCTACCTTCAGCACTTCGCGGCGCATCATCTCGCTCACATACAAATCGTTGGGATTCGTAGCCAGGGTGCGCAACACATCTTCGCGCGTCACAATGCCCAGCAGATTGTTGCCAAAGGTCACGGCAAAATCGGGTTGGTAGCTGGTGAGGATGTAATCCACCACCTTGCTCACCCGGTCGCCGTTTTGCAACGTCAGCGCGTGCTTGTTGTAGGCGTCGCCAATCTTCTGTGTGCTCAGCACGGTTTTGGCTTGCGCCGCCACGTTCTCTTGCCCTGCCCCAAAGAAAATAAACACGGCGATGAGCGCCAAGATAAAGTTACCGCTGAGCACACCAAAGATGCCCAGCACAATGGCGATGGCCTGACCAATGAGCGAGGCGATGCGCGTGGCGCGTGGGTTGCCCAACTTCATCGCCAACAGCGCCCGCAGTATGCGCCCGCCATCCAGCGGGAATGCGGGAATGAGGTTGAACAAACACAGGCTGACGTTGGCGGCCAACAGCCATAGCAGCAAGGTTCGAGGCGATGGTTCGTTCAACGCGTTCAACAACTCGCCGCGCCCGCCCAGCACGCCCAGTTGCGCGTTAAAGCCGGTTGCCACAAACAGCACCAGCGCAATCACCACGTTCACCAGCGGGCCAGCGGCGGCAATCAGCAACTCATGCAGCGGCTTCTCTGGGTTCTTGCTGAGTTGGGCCACACCACCCAGCGGCAACAACACAATTTCTTTCACCGGGATGCCAAAGTATTGCGCCACCAGGCTATGGCCCAACTCGTGCAACGTCACGCAGGTGAACAGCGCAATCATTAACACCACGCCAAACAAAGCACCCTCGATACTGCCGGGCGTGCTGCCGCCCCACTGAAACGCACCCAGAATTAACACCAAGAAAAACGTGATGTGAACCTTGATGGCGATGCCAAATACCTGAGCGATTCGAAACGACCAAGCCATGTTAAGAACTCCTTGCGCTGTGCGCGATGCACTGCGTAATAAAAACGACACTAACAAACTGGCTGGGCTGTGTCAATGCCTGGCAGGTGGTTCTAACGCAATGCTTACGGAATGCTATTGATTTGCTCACGCGGGCAAGGGTTGCGAGGTTTCAGAACGACTACGTGCGTTAGCCCCACATGCGTAACCGAAGTTGACAAAACAGCCGTAACGACCAATAAAAGCAAAACATATGACTCTTAGATGGAAGGCGGTAACCCTCATCTTGCTGGTGGGCCTGGGGTTGGTGTTTGCGCTCTCGGCCACAGCCCGGTTTGTCATGCTGCGCAGCGTGGTGAACTCCGAGCAAAAGCAGATGCAAGAACACGCAGCCCTGGTGCAAACCGCTCTGCACAACGAGTTGACCAACATGAGCGGCACTGTGGCAGATTGGGCGCAGTGGAACGACACCTACGAATTTATAGGGGGAAACGCGCCCGACTACATCGAAGTGAACCTGCCTGATCAGACCTTCACAGATTTGCGCTACAACCTCATGCGCTTCTCGGATTTAACAGGCACAGTGGTCTACGAAACTGCATTTGATGTCGCAGTCAATAAACGCATTCCCATTTCCGAGAGCATCCGGGTCACACTGCCCTACACCGAACCCGGCCTGCACGTCTCGGCACCCGGCCAAAAAAAACATGGCCTAATCTTGATGCCCGATGGCCCCATGCTGCTGGTCTTGCAGCCCATCCAAGATTCCCTGGCTACTGAACCTGTGCGCGGCACTATGCTGGTTGGGCGCTACCTCAGCATATTACATAGCCAGTTGGGTTTGGCAAACAGCAAACTGGTGATCTATGCGGCCAATGGCCCCGAACTGCCCACTGACGCGCAAGAGGCCTGGCAGAAGTTGAACCCTGCCTCTGCGCCGAACGCATGGGTGAGTGCGTGGGTTAGCCCTCCTGCCAACCCAGCGACACCCAACATTTTTGTTCAACCGATTAACGAATCCATGCTGGTGGGATATTGGCCATCGCAAGATATTTTGGGGCGGCCTATTTTGATGAAGCTAGAGACCCCGCGCGACGCTTATCCGCAGGCGGTCATGTATCTCTCTTACTTTGTCGCGTTTCTGATCGCGTTGTGCTTAATGGCAACGCTGGCGCTGGTGGGGTTGTTGCAACGGGTTGTGCTCAACCCGCTGGCTCAGCTTAGCGCCGATGTACGCCGGGTAGGTTCGCTGCGCAACCCATCTGCCAGTGTGCAGGTGAAAGGCAAAGACGAATTAGCTAGCCTGGCGGCTGATGTCAATGACGCGCTAAGGGCCTTGTGGAAATCCGAGACCGCGCTTCGCCAATCCGAAGAAAAGCACCGAGCCTTAGTCGAGCATATTCCGGTGGTTGTGTATGAGGCCAACCTGGATGAAACGCTCAGCACGCGCTACTTCAGCCCCATTATCGAAACACTGTTGGGCTTCCCTTACGCACGCTGGCTGAACGACCCGGCTTTCTTTCACAGCCGGGTTCACCCCGATGACCGCAACCACCTGACGGCGACGACGTTGGCCGAGGCAAGAACCCACGGCAGTGTCTCGCATTCGGAATACCGCATGGTGGCCCAGGATGGCCGTGTGGTCTGGTTTCGGGATGAGGCGCGCCTGGTACAAGACGCACCCGACCAGCCGGTGTATTTGCAAGGGGCCATGCTCGACATCACCGAGCAAAAAGAAGCCGAAGATCGTTTGCGCTACCTCGGCACACACGATGTGCTGACCGGTTTGCACAACCGCGCGCACTTCGAGGAGAAGTTACTGGAAATGGCCTCAGCTGCAAACCCCATCAGCATAATTGTGGCCGATGTGGACGCGCTGAAGATCACCAACGATGCTTACGGCCACGCTGTGGGGGATGCGTTGTTGTGCCGTACGGCGGACGTGCTGCGCGCCCATTTGCGCGAGGGTGATGTACTGGCGCGCATGGGTGGCGATGAATTTGTGGCCTTGCTGCCCAACACGGCGCGCCAAACTGCCGAGAACATCATTGCCCGAATTCGCCGCTCTTTAGATGAGCAAGTGGCCGAAAAGCACTTGCCGCTATTGGGGTTATCACTCGGTGCAAGTACGTGCATAGACAACGAGACGCTCACAACCGTGTTGCAACGCGCCGACCGCGCCATGTATCAAGACAAGATCACCCGCCGGCCCATGCACACGCTAGAACGCTTGCTTGGCCCACGCTTTGAACTGTTGATGAAGCAGCAGGCCCTTGCCGATGCCAACAAGTTTGTCGCGCAAAATGTGCAGCACTTGGTTCCCGGCACGCAGCAACCCACCCAACAAGTTGAGGCGAACTATCGCCAGTTTGTTGAGCAGCTACCCGTCATCACCTATGTGGATGTGCCGAACCAATCGGCCAGCACGATGTATGTCAGCCCGCAAATCGAAAGCATTTTGGGCTTCCGGCCCGATGAGTGGTTGGGTGGGTCAAGTGGCCTCAGCATGTGGCGCCAGCAATTACACCCGGATGATCGGGAGCGGGTGCTGACCGAGTTGCGCGTCGCCGATGCTGAACGCAAGCCACATCATTTGGAATACCGCATGCTCACACGCCAGGGCCGCACAGTTTGGCTGCATGATGAGTTTTGGTATGTGCTGGATGAAAACGGCGCACCCGCTTACACCCAGGGCGTGCTGCTAGACATCACCGACCGCCGCCGCGCCGAGGAGCGCAGTCTGGCTTTTTCCGAGCTGGGGGCCAGGCTCAGCGCCACCACCGATCCGCAAGAAGCTGCCCGCACCATTGTGGCGGTGGCCGACAGGCTGTTGGGTTGGGATGCCTGCTTCTTGAATCTATATTCGTTAGAGAGTGACACCCAACTTAAATCGTTGCTGGTGATGGATGAGGTAAACGGCATGCGGGCTGAGTTGGAGCCGTTTGAGATTGAGATCACACCCGATTCACTTTCACACAAAGTGCTGACGGAAGGCGCGCAGATGGTGGAAGACGAATCTGAGCCGGGGCCTCTGGCTTTAACCCCGTTTGGCGATCTGGATCGCCTATCCAATTCGCTTTTGTTTGTGCCCGTACGCAATGGGTCTCGTGCAATTGGGATGCTGTCGATTCAAAGCTACAAGTTCCATGCCTACACGCGCGCCGACTTGGACACATTGCAAGCCCTGGCCAACCACTGCGGCGGCGCGCTAGAGCGCATTTGGGCCGAGCAAGCCACCCGCAAACTGCTGGGCGAGTTGCAACAAGCCTATGCCTCGACGATTGAGGGCTGGTCGCGTGCGCTGGAATTGCGCGATAAAGAGACCGAGGGCCACACCCAGCGCGTCACCGCGATGGTGATTAAGCTGGCGCAAGAATTAAAACTCGATGAAGCCCAACGCGTTCACATCCGTCGCGGCGCGCTGCTGCACGATATTGGCAAGCTGGCTGTGCCCGATCACATCCTATTCAAGTCCGGGCCATTAACCGACGATGAGTGGGCCATCATGCGGCAACACCCCCGCGATGCGCGCCAGATGTTGACGGGCATTGAGTATTTGCAACCCGCGCTAGACATCCCGTATTGCCACCACGAGCGCTGGGATGGAGGGGGCTACCCGCGCGGCTTAAAAGGCGAGGAGATTCCGCTGGCGGCGCGCATGTTTGCGGTGGTGGATGTGTGGGATGCCATGCGCTCGAACCGCCCCTACCGCAACAGCCTGCCCGATTTGGCCGTGCGTGATTATTTGCGCAGCGTGGCAGGCACACAGCTAGACCCGCATGTTGTCGAGGTGTTTTTGGGGATGCTAGATTGAGATAAAGCGTAGCTTACGCAGGTAGCCGCATGCTTTAGCTTGCGCCCAATAGACCTCTTACAAAAGCAGGGGCTGATCGGAGATTCCGAATTTGTTTCTGCGCAGCACGTTTCTTCGCATACCCCCGACCCCTAAAGGGGAGTCGCCGAGAAAATCAACGACTCCCCTTTAGGGGTCGGGGGTTCTGAGGCGCAACGTTGTTGCTTTATTTATGCAGCGCAGTCTGAAGCCTGCGGCTACCAGCGATCATCATCTGGCTCGCGGTTACTTTGTAATCAGCTTTGCACCAGCGTACAGCGCAACGAAGCCCCAGATCGCCACGAACCCAATCAACACCACCGCCGCCACCATGATGGCTTTGTAGGCGGTGCTGCGAAAGTAATCCCCCACAACTTGGCGCAGACCGTTCAGGCCATGCAACATTGCCAGACCCAAAATGACGGCGTAGTAGAGGCGCCAGATCACGTTCTCCAACGAGGGAAGCTGGCCGATGATTCCCCAGCGTCGCGCTGTATCTGCCGACATAATTTGGTGCGTGCCCACGATGATGTGCTGCATCCAGAAGTGGCTGAGCGAGAGAAACACCAGGGCCAGGCCGCTGTAGCGCATGAGAATCCACGCGACGCGCTCAAAGTTGTTGCGAGGCTTGGCTAGCGGCTTAATTTGCCGTACGGTCTTGCCGGGGATTGCAGGAACACTTGCCATGATTTACTTCACCCCCACAGCCATAAAGTGCGAGAGCGACTTTGCAGCCATGATGAGAATCGTGGGGGTCAGCAGCAGCCCGGTAATAATCAGCGACCACTTGAGGGCCACCTCTTGTTTATCCCACCATTGCGGCCTCAGCTCCAGCAAGGCAATGCGCGTGCCGTTGACAGCGTGAAAGATGAGGCAGGCGGCCAGCGGCAACTCCAAAAGCGAGAACAGCGGGGTCTTGTAGGTTTCCAGCATGGTCTCGTGCAGCTCGGGCCAAAACGAGGCCGCGCCCATGCCAAACACATGCAGGATGAGGAAGAACAACACGCCCAGCCCGCTAACGCGATGCGCGATCCACATCCAATGCTGGGTCTTGCCCTTGTAACGGATGCCTTCGCGCACAGTAGTAATCAGAGGATTCAACATACGATCTTTAATCTCCAAATGATTGTGTGAATGATTTTGTGAATTAGTTACACTTCGGCATTAGTTTACATCCACCAGCACAGGAGTGGCGACTCGATGAAATCTATAGCAAAGGTGAAAAGCGAACTACCCATCGTCTTGTTCAAGCTGTCCAAAGATTGGGCAGCCTGGCTGGACAAAAACCAGACAGACGCACCCGGCTTGTGGCTGCGCCTCGCAAAGAAGGCCTCCGGCATCCAGTCCATCACCTACGCCGAGGCGCTGGATGTGGCGTTGTGCTATGGCTGGATAGACGGCCATAAGAAAGCTTACGACGCCGACTCGTGGTTACAAAAATTTACCCCGCGCAGGCCCAAGAGCATCTGGTCACAGGTCAACACCGCAAAGGCCGAGAAACTCATCACCAACGGGCAGATGAAACCGGCTGGCCTGAAGGCGATTGAGCAAGCCAAGCAGGATGGCCGCTGGGCTGCGGCTTATGCCTCGCAGAGCAAAGCCGAGATGCCGGAGGATTTGCAGGCTGAGCTGGACAAGCGCCCCAAAGCCGCAGCCTTCTTCGCGGCGCTCAACAGCACCAACCGCTATGCCATTTTGTTTCGGCTGTACACAGCCAAAAAAGCCGAGACGCGCGCCAAGCGCTTGGCACAGTTTGTGGCGATGTTGGAGAAGGGCGAGAAACTGTATCCGTGATGGCTAGAAACGGTTCCGACAACTTACAGCGCTTTGTAATACCGCACGAGTGGCAACGCCGTGTATCCAGCCTTTTCGTATGACCTTCGCGCTGCGGCATGTGAGTCATCCCCGCCCGTGCCGACGACCACCAACTTCATTCCGCCTGCTTTCAGCTTCTCAAGTGCATACAGGTTTAATGCTGTGCCAATTCCTTGGCTTTGATGCTGGGGATGCACAGCCAATATCTCCACTTCTCCAGTCTTGTCTTTGTCATTCAGGATGTATGCCACATACCCGGCTATCGCCCCTTCAACATCTGCAACGCACAACGTTATCGTCTCACTCTTAATGATGTTCTCAATTCCCTCTCTTTGGCTTGTTCGCCAATCGGGGTAGACGAGCGGGTTTATCTCTGGCCCAAGTATTTGCGCAAACGAACGATGGATAGGCGCAAATGCCAGCATCGTGATTTCAATGACGTCGCTGTGGTTGCTTTCTTCGTAGGGGCGGATGTGTAGGTTCATTTGTGGAAATTATCAGATCAAATTACGCAACAACAACCCGCAATATTCCGGTGGCGTGGCAACAGGTTACGGCGCTTTCAACGTCGCCGTCGCCTGCGGCAGCGGTGTTTCGGTGGCGGCGGGCGGAACGGGCGTGGGCGTGCGGCTGGGCGCAACCGTTGCGCGGCGCGTAGGTCTTGGCGTTGCGGATGGCTCTTCCGTCAACGTCGGCTCCAACGTCGGTTCCAGCGTCAAGGTATTGCTCAACACTGCTGTATCAGAAATAACGCCGCTGGCGGCCAAAGCCGTCGCCGTCGCATCGGCCTCCCCCACCCCGCTGCTTCTGTTGTTCAAGTACAACACCGCACCTGTCGCAACCAACACGGCCAGAATGCTCACCATCAACAGCATCACCAACGCCGTGCGCGTGCGCGTGTTGGTGACCGGGCTAATCGCCAGCGCCTTCTCGTAAGCCAACGCAAACTCGCCCGCGCTTTTGTAGCGCCCGTCGGGGTCTTTCGCCAGCGCGCGCAAAATCACGTTCGCCACGTTCACTGGAATGTTGGGGTTGTAGGCCCGCACGCTGGGTGGCGACATGCGCTGGTGCATCTCGATGACGCTGGTGTCGCTGTTGCTATCAAACGGCGGTCGGCCCGTCAGCGCCTCGAAT
>JAYTNY010000426.1:0-6887 GCA_043748055.1 Roseobacter sp. | reverse complement strand
TTGGCGGGCTGCGAGAAGCCAAAATCCAGCGCGTAGTTATTCTGACCGGAATGCCCGGTGATAAACGTGATTTGGGCAAAGCCATTGACGCGCACGGCGTCGGAGTCGCGCTCGTCGGCGTTGGGGCCGCTGTTCACATCCGGCGCGGTGGGTGCAAAGTTGTCCAACACCTCGCCGGTGAAGTAATTGGCCGGGTTGTCCAAGCGGATGGCGTAACGGTTGGTGATGCGCGAGGTGCTGGGCTTGAGGCCAGGCAAGCCGAGGTCGTCGGCGGTGTTGGCCAGACCGTCGGGGCCGTAGTTGCCCAAATCGTCGGCAGTGAAGGGCGTGTTGTCTGGCCCGGCGCTGTTGAAGTGGTAGCGACCCTGCGCATCGGTGGTGGTGGTAGCGATGGGCGTGGGCAACATTTGCGCGCCAGAGAAGGGATACAGCCGCACCGTAATGCCGGGCACCGCGTTCTCGTCTGGGTCTTGGATGCCGTTGCCGTCTATATCTAACCAGACGCGGTTGCCAATTTCGATTGGGGCGCTATCGCACATGATCTCGACATCGCCCATGCCGGTGGCTTTGGTGAAGTAGCCGGGTTCGATGTACTGAATGAGCATGTGCGAACGCGTGCGGTTGCCGGTGCTGTTGTTGAACCACAGCGGGCCAACCGTGCGGAAGGTGCTCTGCCCGTTCACGTCCTCGTACAAAGGCGGGGGGTTGTAGGCCGAGAGGACGACCTCGCCGCTGGTGGGCAGCACAGTTAGGCCACCCGTCGCCAACTCCTGGTGCAAACCAAAGTTAAAAATGCTGATTGGGAACGTGTCGCGGAAATAGAACTCGCCGCCGCCGGGGCCTTGCCCGTTGTCTTGGCCCAGTGTGGGCGGGCCGCTGCCCAGGCGGGCGTTGTTTTCCAGTTGGTAATTTGTGCCTGCGGTATTGGTGGGGAAGAGTTTAAGAATATCGCCTGCGGGTGCGCCCTCAATGCTGAGCGGCCCGTTTAACTCCTCGCGCTCCTCGCCAGATTGGTGGCCGAAGCGGTCACCCAACGAGACGAGCATGTTGCCCGCATCGTCGAATTCGATATCGGCCAGCATGGGCTGGGCGTAGTCGTATTCCTGAAAAGGGTAGAACAGGTTGGCGCGCTCGGTAGGCGACCAGGGGTTCCACAACGCACTATTGCATTCGTTGTAGCCACTGGCGCAGCCGCGCGGGTAGTTCAGCGCAAAGTTGGCAATTTGGGTGTAGCTGCCGGTGGCGGCTTCGAGCTTGTAAACAAAGGCGCGCAGGTCTTGCCGAAGCTGAGATGATTCAGCGGTGCAGACCCATCCCAGGAAAACGTTGCCACCCACCACTTTGACACCAAACGGGCGCAGGTTGAGGTTGCGCTCGCCAACCGGGGTTTGGGGGTGCAGCACGCAGCCAGTTGGGCCGATGCCGATATCGGGCGGGGCATAAGTTTGCACCGCGCTGGCGGCGGGCGCGCTGGCGGGAATGCCGATAGGCAAGCGATACAGCTTGCGGTCGTTCAGGTTCATCACCCACAGCGTCTCGCCGTCGTCCGACAAATCTATGCCGCCCAATGACGACTTGCCCACGCGATCCCACACCGGGTTGTCGAGGAAGAAATCATTTTGGTTGTGCGGGTCGGCCCCAGTGCTGTTGGGGAAGAGGGTGTTGAGATTGACCAAGAGGCTGGCGGTGTTGGAGATGGGATTGATCTGATAGATAGCGCCTGTGCCACCGGGGCCAAACCCAGCGTGGCGCTTGGTGAAGGCGGCGGCAAACAAGGTGTTGGTATCGCGCTGGTAAGCCAAGCCCCAGGTTGAGCCGACCAACGAGTTAGAAATATTGGTGGTGCGGGTGATAGGATCGCGCACGCCAAAATTGTTGCTTAGGCTGGGGGTGCCCGCGTTGTAGGGGAAGGCCGTGATGGCCGACAGATGCTTGTAGGGGCCAGTGAGCGCATTGCCAAACACAAAGCAATTGGTGGCGATGCGCGGGTTGACGTGGCAGTAATCCGTAGGGTTGATGAGCGCGAAGTTGTAGCCCGCGCCCAACTGGGTGATGAAGCGGGTGAGCGAGCCTGAATCATTCGAGAGGGGCTGGAAGCGGCTGGCGAAGAAGCCTGCGGGTTGGCCGGTCAGCTCCAGGCGCAGCGGGGCCGCTAGGGTTGGGCTGGTGAGGAGGTACAGGCCATCGGTGATGGTTTGGGTGGACGCTACCAACGTGTTGGCTGCGTCATACGCGCCGAGGGTGATGCCCGCCAGGCCGGGTTCGTTGCTATCGGGCTGGCCGTTAAAGTTTAGATCGCGAAAGACACGGCCTGATATGGAGCCAGCAACCTGCGGCAATACAGGGATCGCTGGCGCAACAGCATAGGTTGGCGCTACGGCTTGGAAGGACAGGCCGAGGAGGCACAGCAGAAAAACGCAGAACGCACGGATGGATGACGTCCATCGTGCAGAAAGCGATGTGTGCGTCTGTGTTGGCGCGTTGGTGTTCATTGTTTGGCTTGGCTGTTTCACGAACTGGATTTTAATCCTTGCTGGGGCAAGGGGCGGGTGTAGTTTGCTGTAGCAAAAAGATTGTCGCGCAGATCGTTTGGAAAGGGGGCAACGAATTTGCTGAGAATGCTGCGAGTACCAGCGACTACCCAATTTTTGTCAGCACAGTAGACTTCTTGGCTCAACTCCCAACTGATCGGATGACAAGCGAACGGAAGCGGGTCATTCTGAGCATTCATATGCGAAGAATCTCTGCGTTGTTCTGCTGTCGCGTAACTTGAACGTAGAGAGGCTTCGTCGCGGACTCCTCAGCATGACCGTGTTACAAATGAATGCCAGCGTTTCGATGCAATCCAATTTGTTGGGAGATGAGCCGACTTCTTTTAGGAGACCTAAACATGTCTACTTCTACAACCATGACCGACGTGACCCAGTTACCTATGCGCATCGCCATTGGGCAAGTGAAGGAACTGAGCGACGAGTTCCTGGACTTCGCCAAGCAGATGGGGCTTGAGGACGTGCAGATGAACCTCTACAACCTGCCGGATGATATGGGCCATTTGGCAGACACCGGGCGATTAGAGTTTCAAGACCTATTGCGCCTGCGAATGCGCGCGCAGGATCGCGGTTTACGTCTTATCGCCATTGAGAACGTGCCCATTCGGTTCTACAACAAGATTATGCTGGGCCAAGAGGGGCGCGAACAGCAATTAGAGAACATGCAAGAGACGATTCGCAACATGGGGCGCGCAGGCATCCCCATTTTTGGGTATCACTTTATTGCTACCGGCGTATGGCGCACCAGTTGGGATACGCCCATTCGAGGCGGCGCAATCTCCAACGGCTTCAAGACCGAGTTGGCGCAAGCTGCGCCATTGTCATACGACCGTGAATATCACGAAGAAGAGATGTGGGCCAACTACCACTGGTATATGGAGCGCATCTTGCCGGTGGCGGAAGAGTACAACGTGCGCATGGCCTTGCACCCGGATGACCCGCCGGTGCCCAGCTTGGGCGGCGTGCCGCGCCTGTTCCGCAACTTCGAGAACTTTAAGACCGCGATGGATACCCACCCCAGCCCTATGCACGGCCTGGATTATTGCCACGGCTGCTGGAGTGAAATGCGCGGCGGCGCTGGCGTGCTGGAGAGCATTGAACACTTCGGCCAACAAGGGCGGCTGTTCTACGTCCATTTCCGCGACGTAAAAGGCGCGTGCGATGACTTCACCGAATGCTTTTTGGATGAGGGCAACAGCGACATGTTTCAGGTGATGCTGGCGCTGAAGAAAAACAAGTTCAACGGATTTTTGATTGACGACCATGTACCCAAGATGAGCCACGATTCCGCGTGGAACCATCGCGGGCGGGCACATGCAACGGGTTACATGCTGGGGTTGCTGAAAGCGGTGAACAGCATTGCGTGAAAGCACCTACCCCACACACGATAAATGGATAACGAGACAATTGCGATCCGCGAGTTTCGGTCGGCGGACCAGGCGCAGGTGCGGCGGTTGGTGTTGCTGGGCTTGCAGGAACACTGGGGCAAGCTGGATCGCACGTTGAACCAGGACTTAAACGACATTGCCAAGCACTACGCCCATGCGGTGTTTTTGGTGGCCGAGCAAGCCGGCGCAGGCATTGTCGGCACAGGCGCATTGGTGCCGCGTGGCGCGGGCTTGGCCGAGGTGGTGCGCATGTCGGTGAGCGCAACAGCGCGCCGACACGGCTTGGGCACGCGCTTGTTGCAGGCGTTGGTGGACAGGGCGCGCAGCATGGGGTTGCGCCAGGTGATTTTGGAGACGACCGAGACTTGGCACGAGGTCATCGCGTTTTATTTGCGCTTTGGTTTTCGCATCACCCATCACCAAAACGGCGATGTTTACTTTGCGTTTGATTTGGCTGCCCGTGAAGCCGAAGCCAATGCTGGCGTTGTTGCTTTGGGCGCGCAGGTTGAGGTTGAACTGGTGGAGGCCAACGGCGCGAGCGAGCGATTGCGCTTTGTGCTGGTGCGCGATGCCGCCGCCGATTTTGCCAATGGCCTGCTCGGCGAGAACACGCCGCTGGCAAAAGCGGTTTTGGGGCGACAGGCAGGCAGCGTGGTGCCCTACAAAATGGGCGGCATGAAGGAGGCGCGCGTGCTGGCCGTTTCATCCACCGACACCGAGACGGCTGACCTGAGCGCCCGCCGCGTTGCCACGCGCGAGAAGATGATTCGAGACGCGGAGGCAACCAACACCTTTATTTTCAGCACTGCATCGGGCAGCAAGTGGGGTGCTTACGACCCCGACACGTTGGAGCAACCTGGAGGATCGGATATTTCGTGATGTTCGGTCATTAAGTGTAGAAACCGCATGCCCGCCAATATCTGATTGATCCGCTCCTGCGTGAGTGACCCGATGTAGTCACCTAACTGCGCTTTATCGACCGTTGATACTTGCGAAACGACGACGATACTTTGCTTGGGTAAATTTGCTTCACCGACTTCAAGTAGCACATTGCCAGGCGACTTTGCCCGTTTTGAATTTGTCGTCAATGCACAAACTACCAGGGTGTTGATGCGGCTGCGGTTTAAGACATTGTCCTGAATGACCACGTGGGGATGGGTAATGCCCGGTTCCGACCCATTTGGCACATCCAGTGAAACCCAATAGATATCACCTTGATTGATTGTCATTTGCGTTCTGTCGTAACTGCTAAGCCCATCGCCTAGCGACTTAGACAGAATAAACAAAATTTACAGAATATTCTGTTGAATTCTGTTTATTCTGTCGAGAAAAGTGAAGGGCTGAATAGTTACGTTCTGTCTCTTTTATCCATTTACGTTTTTACGTTGTTGCAATGCTAAGATTTCTCGATTGGATACGATTTCAATTGCAGCCGCCATTTCCCAACTCGACTCTGCCGACAAAGATGCCCGTGTAGCAGCCGCGCTTCACCTCGGCAAGACCGCCGATGTCTCGGCGCTTGATGCATTGCTTCGGTCACTTGCGGTCGAGCCTGAGTTGGCTAACCGTGAAACCCTCACCTGGGCTTTGGTGCGGCTTGGGCACGCTGCTGTTACGCCCCTGATTCAGATGCTCGCCAACCCCGATCCATCTGTCCGGCATCACGCCGCTCATGTGCTTGGCAAGATCGGCGCTTCAGAGGCTGTTGATCCACTTATCCAGTCTCTCGCCGATCCTGATCCTACCGTGCGTATGAAAGCCGCCCTTTCCCTAGGTCAAATAGGCGATCCAAAAGCCATTGCTTTTCTCGTCCAACGTTTGGGTGATGCCGACCTGATCGTTCAATCCACAGTGAACACCGCGATTGAACAATTTGGCGAAGCCGCTATTGCTCCGCTCATTGATACGCTCCATGACCCACATTGGCATGTTCGAAAACAAGCCGCAGAAGTCTTGGGCATGATTGCAAGCGACCTTGCCACGTCTGCACTGGCGCAACGACTGACAGACGAGCATAACGACGTTCGATTTGCTGCTATTTTTGCGCTCCACACTATCGGCAGCCAAAATGCGCGTCAGGCTATTCGCACTGCAATCGATGATTCCGACAATCGTGTTCGCGCACTTGCGAATCGAGTGTGACGGTTGTTGGGGCGTTGCATGCAACGTCCCTACTTTTGCACGAGGTCTATTAACCCTTCGCGTGCCACACGCCGCCGCCGGCGGTGCCAACCACGAGCTGCTCATCTAGTTGCTGCAGGCACACGCCATCCTCAACCTCAGAGAGCTTGCGCCATTTTTTGGCATCGGCGCTGGCATACACGCCGTCGGTTGTGGCGGCAATCAGTTCACTGTTGATGTGGATGAGGCCATTCACGTTCTCGGCCTTTAGCGTGGCGATGCGGCTCCACGCGTTATCTCGGCACTGCCACAAGCCATTGCCTTCGGTGGCGGCATAGATTATTGGCAATGGGCGATTGGCTATTGGCCTGTAGCCCATTGCCAATGCTGTTACCGGCCCGGCTTCGTTGGGGAACCCAAATTCGCGCCAGGCACGGCCCTGGTTTTCGGAAATAAAAACGCCGTGTTCGGTGGCGGCATACAGGGTGTCATCCTCGGCAAAGTTGGATGAGGCTGCCAGCGCGTTCACGCCTAGATCGAGCAGGCCAAAGTTCCAGGCGTGCCAGGTTGCGCCGTGATCGGGTGAGCGCAGCACGCCGTCTTGGGCGGTGGCGGCCCAAGCAATTCCGTCTTGCTCAAAGCACGGCGAGAGCGCCAACGCCAACACATGCGCCTTGACCGGCAGGGTAGCCAGTACCCATGTTTTGCCACCGTCCAAAGATCGGGCCACGCCATCGGCAGACCCAATCAACAGGGTTTTGCCAGATGTGGCGATGGCGCTGATGGGGACTTGGGCAAACTGGGGCGCGGTTGGCTGCCAGCCTTGTTT
>JAYTNY010000425.1:0-2463 GCA_043748055.1 Roseobacter sp. | reverse complement strand
GAAAAAATAAAACAAGGGGCGGCGATTGTCTTGGCACAGGCCAATTCGGATGAAGATATAACCGCTGCGCACATGATCTTGAAAACCAATGGGGGCCAGAATATGGTCTATTACGGCGACACTACTTTTAGAGAACTTCGTTAACTTGATCGCAACACCGGTCGCGTCAAACACGTCGCCCCGCCCTCGGCTTTGAACGAGAGTTCGTAGCCGCGATACGTTTGTACTTCGCAGCCCGCGTCCATCAAGCGTTGTTGCGTTATCGGGTTGCCCTCCAACATGATGCACTCGCCGGGCTTAGTCGCCAGCACGTTGGTGGCCTGGGTTTTGCTGAATTCATGCTCCGGCGCTTCGACGAACTTGAAGTGGCGTTGCACCAATTCTTGGAACAACGCCGTGGGCATAAGCGGCAAATAAACCACCGCCAGTTGCTCATCCACAATGCTAATCAGCGAGAGCAAATGCAAACATGCCTCTGGCCCGGTGAAGTAAGGCAGGTCGTAGGCCAACACGCTCACGCCAATCGGTTGCAATGCCGCACGCAGTTGGCGCACAGCCTCGGCGTTGGTGCGGAAGCCGCAACCCACCGCCAGCGTGCGTTCGTCAATCCATAGCATATCGCCCGCCTCGGCCCGCGCCTCGCCGCTCAGGCTGGCATAGATGGGAATGCCGAGCCGCTCAAACATCTCGCGCTGGGCCGCTTCCTCGCCGCGCCGCAATGGCTTGCCCATGCTGAGCAAAATCGCGCCTGCGTTTGTTATCAGTGATGGGTCGAACACAAAGATAGCGTCGGCATGTTGCGGCAGCGGCACGTCGTGGTAGATCACTTCTGCGCCCGCTTGTTTCAACATGGCCGCCAGCGCATCATGCTCGCGCTGCGCTTCGGGCAGGTTGATGGGTTGAGTGTAGTGCCACTGGACGGGGTCGGCGTTTCCAAACGCTTGGTCAGGTCGTCGAATCATCACCCGCTTTAGGGGAGCAATCATGCTTTGTGCGCCGTAGGTTTTCATAATATTACAAACCAAATTTCTGGTTGATGTTGTTCTCAATCGCCCACAATGCCTCAGCATCGGTGGCTTTGCGCATTTGCACTTCGTTTTCATCTCGCCATCGGCAGCCCGGGTATTTCTCTTGCGCCACTTGCAGGGCAAAATCCGCCGTCTCCCAGGCAATCTCGTCGAAGTCCGAAGTAAGGCTATTGCCGCCATCATCACTGCCAAAGCTGCCGAACACGGTGGGCACAATGGCTGTAAACAAATGCGCTGCGCCCTCGCGGGTGAGAATGTTGCCAGTCACGACGGCGAATGCGTCGTTTTTGGGCAGCGGCTCAGCCTTCTTTTTGCTCGGGTCGCCTTTGTCATCGTTGCCGCCGAATAGTTTTTTGAAGATGGACATAAATTCCTCCACGAACTTTTTCGAATCACTATTGCCGTAAGCTCAATTCGAAATACTTATCTGTGCGCGAGAAGAACACATCAAAAGCCATGAAGAAATTTGTTTGACCAAGCAGCAAAGGTGCTTTCTCTGCGCGTGTCCATGCAAAGGCAAGCTCAACTGGATCGAACGCGCCAATACGAGCGTAGGTCATCAGGATTCGTGCTTCATGCCTAGCAAGGCTACCTGTCAGTTGAACCTGGGAATCCAATGAATCCCAATCTGCACCAAGTGCTAAACCACTTTGATACGGCAGAACATTCACAGAGGCACCTGTGTCTAGCAAGCCTTCGGTCTCAAGGATTTGGTTGCCGAGCGATAGCGTGATTGGAACGATAGGCATGAGGCTGCCTCGGCCAAACAACCGCTGAACAACTTTGAATGGGAAGCGCACTACCTCAGCCATAAGATGCCTTGCTCTCACTCAATTTGGTCAACATCTTCTCGGCAGCTTCGTATGCGTCATACGGCGACCAGATTGGATATTCGGTGTTGGGTTCGATCAACACATTCTCTTCACCTGCTAATTCGACAACAAGAAACTGCATCAGCCGAAATTTATCGGCACGGCTCAAGTGTTGCACTTCTGGTAGAAGCTCACTGACACTCATGGGATTTAGCCTCCAAACACATGGGATTCACTAGCGAATGAGACGTTTGAACTCTTCATGATCCCTGACGGGATCAAAAAGATCATCGTGAATTGCATATTGTTTTGCAATCGATTCTTGCTCAAATGCGACTTTCAAGTTTTGAAAAGCTTCTGAGTATCTTTCACCAATTACAAAGGCAATTGCAAGGTTGTAATAGTCTTGGTAACTCGTACATCTAATTGAAGCTGCGTGTCGTATATCAGATAAAGCATCAGATGACTGCTTCATCTCTTTATATGTTGCGGCGCGTCTCGGGCTTTGCCAAAGCTTCAAACTGTCGTAGCAATGTGCTTTTGCGTTGTGCCATTGTGATCTCCCTCAAGTATTGACTGTTTTTGACTGCCACTGTTGTAATCAGCGGCATCATCAGTAGCCC
>JAYTNY010000424.1:0-1506 GCA_043748055.1 Roseobacter sp. | reverse complement strand
AATCACCGCGCCCGATGCAATCGCCAGTTCAACATCACTCTCGGTAATCTGCCCGGTGCCCTGCATGATGACATGCAGCCGGATATTCTCTTTGGTGATTTCACCCGTGTTCAGCTTCTCCAGTTGCTCCACCAACGGCGGCAGCGACCCCTGGTTAGCCGTCTTCACGATTAGCTCCAGCTTCTTAGCCTGGCTGGCCTTCGCCTGCGCAAAGTATTGGTCCAAGCTGGTGGCACGCACCGCGCCGCCGCCCTTGCCCGCCTTCAGCGCATTCTGAGCCGCCAGCGCCTTCGCTGCGCGGTCATCTTCCACCACCTCTATCACCTCGCCCGCTGCTGGTACATCACTCATGCCCGTAATGCTCACCGGCACCGACGGCCCGGCCTTCTTGATGCGGTTGCCACGAAAGTCATACATTGCCCGCACGCGCCCAGATACGGTGCCGATCACAAACGCATCGCCCAACTCCAGCGTGCCGTTCTGCACCAACACCGTCGCCATCGCGCCCTTCTGCTTGTCCAACTGGGCCTCAATAATCGTGCCCACTGCGGGCCGGTTCGGGTTAGCCTTAATGCTGTCCAGTGTCTCCGCTGTCAGCAAAATGCCTTCCAACAAATCTTCAATGCCCTTCTTCTGTCGCGCACTCACCGACACAATCATCGTGTCGCCGCCGAATTCATCGGACACCAAACCCGCTTCAATCAATTCTTGTTTCACGCGGTCTGGGTTGGCGTTGCTCTTGTCAATCTTGTTCAGCGCCACAACGATGGGCACCTGCGCCGCCTTTGCGTGCGCAATTGCCTCGCGCGTTTGCGGCATCACACCGTCGTCGGCAGCCACCACCAGCACGGCCACATCTGTTACTTGTGCGCCACGTGCGCGCATGGCCGTAAATGCCTCGTGGCCCGGGGTGTCAATAAACGTCACCTTCTTGCCATCGTGGTCAACCTGGTACGCGCCGATGTGTTGCGTAATACCGCCTGCCTCGCCATCGGCCACGTTGGCCTTGCGAATCGCGTCCAGCAAACTTGTCTTGCCGTGATCCACATGCCCCATGATCGTGACGACCGGCGCGCGCATCTGCAAGCCATCTACGTTGTCAATCGTTTCTTTGGCCAGCAGGCGCTGGCGCAGCGTCGTCACCTTGCCGCTGGTTGTCGGCTTGCCGGTCGCGTCCACCGCCACTTCATCGGGGATGGCGCTCTCGACGATGATTTCCTTCTGCTTAGCTTCCCAGCCAAACGCCGAGACCACGATGGCAGCCGTATCAAAATCCAACTGCTGGTTAATCGTCGCCATGATGCCGTTCTGCATCAGCTCTTTAATCAAGCTGATGGGCGTGACCCCAATCTTCTCGCCCAACTCGCGCAACGAAATCGCCTCGTCAAGCTCGATGATCTTTGGCTTGGCTGGCTCCACTGGCCGAGCAGGCGGTCTCGCGCCACCGCTGCTGGGTCGGCTCCCGCCACCCCCGCGATAATTTGAACTGCCGCCTGGCCGCGATTG
>JAYTNY010000423.1:0-3268 GCA_043748055.1 Roseobacter sp. | reverse complement strand
GCCAGTTGTAGGCTGGTTTGCAAATGGAGGAAGCTGTCGCGGCGTTCGCAATGCGTAATCAGGTTGTTGACCAGCGGTGTTTTGGGCAGGTTCACGCCTTCATACTCGTCGTAAAAATCACGAAAGTAATCCAACACAAAGGCGAGCAATTCCTCGCGGCTGAACCGCTCGAAAATAAACTCTCGCAGCGCGGTTCGGTTGGGTGCAGTGGGTTGCGACGGCATCAGGGCTTAATTTTACGGGCTTTATCCAGATATCCATGGCTCCTACAAAGTCGCTTGACAGAATTTGCCTGGCGATTGGAAATCGCGGCAACGCATAACAAAGTCGGCCTACGCCGACTGGGTTCTAGCCGACGTAGGTCGGCTTTGCTTTGCGATTCTGATCGCCGTTGCCGCGATTTCCAATCGCCAGGCAGAACTTTGCAGGAGCCATGTCCAGATATCACCCTTCAGCAATAAACCTCTCTCAAGGCACTGATTACCTCAGGTTTTCTCACGCAAAGGTGCAAAAGCGCAAAGAAAAAAAACTTTGCGTCTTAGCGCCTTTGCGTGAGATTTAGAAAACCTGAGGTAATCAGCGCAAGGCATTAAAATGCCGCGAAATGCGAACCCCTGCTGGCAAAGAATGTAGCTTTTACTACGAGGATTATTTTCGCGGCAAGCAGCAACAAGAATGCCGCCTGATTGAGCGCAACCCCGATGGCGGCAAGTGGCGGCCCAGCCTGTGCAAGACCTGCCCGGTGCCGGGCATTCAGTTGGCAAACGGCTGCCCGCATTTGGTGCTGGAAGCGAAAGTGGAATCATCGCTGTTGGGCCTGCGCGAGAAGGTGAAGGTGTTTGCAGCGTGCACCAAAACCGCGCGCGAGGTAAAGGAGCCACATATCGGCTGTGGCGAATGCCATGCTGAGTTGAAGTTCGACTTGTAATTTATGGATTCATCTGCTTACCGCATTCTGGCCCGCACCTACGACCTGCAACACCATTTGTATACGCCGGATATTCCGATGTATGAGCAACTGGCGAAGATACTGGCCCCTGCGCAACCGCTTCTGGAAATTGGGTGCGGCACGGGACGCGTGTTGTTGCCATTGGCCCAGGCTGGGTTCGAGATCGTCGGTGTAGACAACTCGGCGGAGATGTTGGCGATTGGCTGGGCGCGTTTGCGCGGCGCTGCCTCATCACCTAGCGCAACCTTAAAGGCCGGGATGGCAGAGATTATTGAGGCCGATGCGTTGTCGTTTGATCTGGGTCGCCGGTTCGGCATGGCCTTCATCGCGCTCAACACATTTTTGCACAACCTCACCCGCCACAGCCAACTGCAAACGCTGCGCAACGCGCACAAACATTTGTTGCCCGGCGGCAGCATGGTCATCGATTTGCCGCCCAACGACGAATTAGCCAGCCAACCCGATGATGGCAAATTTATTTTTGATGCGGCATTAATCGACCCAACGACGCAAACACGCATTGACAAGTATGTGGCGAGCGAGGTGTTTTGGGCCACCCAAGAGCAGGCATTGCGTTACCGCATGGTAGAGAACGGCGTGGAAGAAATTGCCGCGTTCCGCCTGCGCCATGTGTTTAAGCACGAGATGGAACTGCTGTTGCTGCAATCTGGTTTTGCGCAGCCGGTTTGGTATGGCGATTACGACCTCAGCCCCTACGAAGACGGTAGCCTGCGCATGATTGCGGTGGCGAGGACACAGTAGTTCACATCTCTTTCGCCAAACTCACCACATCGCCCAAACACCCGCTGGCGGTAACAACTTGCCCCGCGCCGCGCCCGCTCACCGCCACCGGGTTGTCGCTGAAATACTGGGTCGTAAAGATCACGATGCTGTCGGTGGTGCGAATGCCGCCCAGCTTGGTATCCGGGTCTGCGCCCACCAAACCGGCTTTGCATTGGCCGTTCTCAATGGTCGCGGCGTAGCGCAGCTTTTTGCCGCCAGCGGTTAACGCGGCTGCGCGCGCGGCCATGCTGGCGTTGAGCGAATCGACCTCGCGCATAAATTCATCCACGCTCAGCGCGTCCATCTCTACTGGGTAGAGCGATTCAATTTGCACATCGCTCATCTCCAGCCGGTAGCCCAACATACGCGCCAAAATCAAGGCTTTGCGCGCCACATCTTTGCCGCCCAGGTCTTGGCGCGGGTCTGGTTCGGTGTAGCCCTGGGCTTTTGCCACGCGCACGGCCTCGCCAAACGGCGTGCCCGCCGCCAGCTCGCTAGAGAGATATCCGAGCGTGCCACTCAACGAGCCTTCGATGCGCGTCACTTCGTCGCCGCTGTTCAACAGCGTGTCTAGTGTGCTGATGACGGGCAAGGCCGAGCCGCAGGTCGTCTCCCAGCGCGCTTTGCTGGCGGTTATCTCATCCCACCCACTGATTGGGCCTGCGAGTGGCAACTTGTTCGCCAACACCACACCGCAGCCGCGCGCCTTCGCTTCCAAAATAATGGGCACGGTGGCATCCGTCGCCGTGGTATCCACCACAATGGCGTTGCTGGGAATAGGGGATCGAACACCCGTCAACATTTGCGGGCCATCCGTCGTAAGCTTTTCGCCCCGCACCTTGCGCGTAATCAATTGCTCCAACGCAGGGTCGCAAAAACCGCTGCCATCCATCAACACGCCCGAGCTATCGGCAATGCCGATAATTTGCAGGCGCAGTTTGTTGCGTCGCTCGTGCATCGCGCTCGCATCGCAAATTTGGCGGGCTAATGCGCGGCCCACACCGCCAAAGCCCAATAAAAATACCGGTTGAGTTTTCATCATGATTAAACAGACATTATCGGAACCGGACAGGATTACAGGATTCAACAGAATTAATCCTGTGAAATCGCGTCAAAAAAAATTGATACCAATAACGCCTGATGCTAAACAGTTTAAGCCACCACAAGCTTATGCCAAAATCACTAATCACTAATCACTAATCACCGCCTCCGCCTCCACCTCAACCAAATACTCATCCCCCACCAACGCAGCCTGCACCAATGTGTTGGTCGGGCGAATCTCAGCAAACACCTCGCCATGCACGCGGGCCACGGCTTCCCAATCCTCGATGTGGCGCACATACACCCGCGTGCGCACCACGCCTTGCAAATCGCCGCCCAACTGATTAATAGCGCGTTCGATCTTTTGCAAAATAAACCGCATCTGCGCGGCAGGATCATCACCGCCCACGCAATGGCCTTCGGCATCGGTGGCGGTGGTGCCGCTCACCCAAATCTGTTGGCCCACGCGCACCGCCCGCGCAAAGCCCGCTAAAT
>JAYTNY010000422.1:0-2159 GCA_043748055.1 Roseobacter sp. | reverse complement strand
TGATAGACCACGAAGCCCGCGCCCAAGTTCAAGTGGCCGACCTCGCTGTTGCCCATCTGGTCTTGGGTCAGGCCCACCGCCTCACCTGAGGCATCCAGCATCGAGCGTTCGAGCGTGGTCGCCCAGCGGTCAAAGTTGGGCGTGCGGGCCTGGGCCACGGCGTTGCCGTGCTGCATGGTTCGGAAGCCCCAGCCATCCAGGATGATGAGGGCGATGGGTTTTGGATTTGGGATCATGGTTTAGATTTTATAAAGTTACGTTAAATTTGTCTCTCGATTAGGTTCTGATACCGCCCATACACATCAAAATGCAGTGGCCGCACAAACGGAAAGTTCATGTTGATGCCCACCAAGTCGGCATGGTCGGCGGGCCATTCCTCGGCAACGGCCTGCCCCCACTGCGCCGACGACAGCGTCACCAAGCCATCGTTCCGCTCGCCGCTCAATGCAGTAGTGATGTTGTGCAGCGGCATAAACGCACGGCTGGTGGCGCGCCATCCTGTACGCCCCACCCCCGCCACCGAGAAGTAACGCACTGCCGGATGATCCACAACCGCCTCATTGAAAGTGAGCAAATCATCCCGCGTCAAATCTTGAATGCCTTCCGCATCCACCGCCCGTGTCCGCAGCCAGGCCAGCATTTTCTGGCTCAGCATTTCAATCACATCCTGCACCGGGTGCTGCCGCCATTCGCCCACCAGAAAATCCACAATCGGCGTGCCGCGGTTGGGCACGCCGATGAGGGTGAGTGACTGAACACGCTCGCCCAAGCTGTCGGGGTTTGCTGGAGAGAGCAAATAGCGCGCATCTAAGCCGCCCATGCTGTGGGCAAAGATGTGCGTGGGCGCGTTCGCGTCCAACTCCCTGCGTTCAAACGCGCTCAATATCTGTTGCCGCAACACTGGCCCCCGCGAGACGATGCCCGATAACGGCTCGGCCTGCGTCTCGAACACGCGCAAGGGCATGGCCTTAAATTTGCGGGCCAAGTAATCGCCCAGTGGGCGTAGATAACCTTCTCGAAAAAGGCCGTGAAAACCAACGATGCCGTGAATGAGGATGAGGTTCACAGTTGGGTGATGTGCGACGCACCTGCATCGCTACAAGCTCCACCAAAAAACGCGGGAGGTGCGTCGCACATTCGCCAAGTTTTCAACTGCTAGACCGTGAACTTCACACTCAGCTCTTTCAACTGCTTGTCGCTCGGCACGCTGGGGATGCCCAGCATCACATCCGCCGCCTGTTGGTTCTTGGGGAAGGCAATCACCTCACGAATATTCGGCTCGCCGCAGAACAACATGGCGATGCGGTCTACGCCAGGCGCGATGCCACCATGCGGCGGCGCGCCATACTCAAACGCATCCAAGATGTGCCCAAACTTCTTGTAGGCCTCTTCGTACTCCAAGCCAATAATCTTCAGCACGCGCTCTTGCACATCGCGTCGGTGTATTCGGATGGAGCCGCCGCCCGCCTCGTAGCCGTTGCACACCAGGTCATACTGCTTGCTCAGCACAGCGCCGGGGTCGTTCTCCATTGTGCCCAAATACTGGTCTTGCGGCGCGGTGAACATGTGGTGGTTGGCCACCCACTTGTTGTCTTCCTTATCCCAAATAAAGCTGGGGAAGTCCACCACCCACGCAAACGCCAGAATATTCGGGTCGGTCAGCTTTAAGCGTGCACCCATCTCCATACGCAGGCGGCCTAATGCGTTTAATGCCGTGCCTTCGGCATCGCCCACCAGCAATATCAAATCGCCTGGTTTGGATTGGGCCGCAGCGGCAATGGCGCTCTTCTCGGCGTCGCTCAGCTTTGCGCCTGCGCCGCTGTTGCGAATCCCGTCCTCACCCTGAGCGTCAGTCGAAGGGTCATGGAAGATTGCGACCAGACCCTTCGCGCCTTCCTTGCGCACCAACTCGTTTAGCTCGTCGGTCTGCTTGCGGGTGTAGCTGCCGCAGCCTGTCGCCACAATGCCTTTCACCGTCGTGGCCTCGGCAAATGGGGCAAAGGCCGATTGGCGAGTCGGCGCGGTCACATCAAAAATCTCCATGCCAAAGCGCAGGTCGGGTTTGTCGCTGCCGTAGCACTCCATCGCCTCTTTGAAGCTCAATCGTCTGAACGGCTTATACAACAGCTTCTTACCATGCAACTCGGCCTGCCCCTCGG
>JAYTNY010000421.1:0-1812 GCA_043748055.1 Roseobacter sp. | reverse complement strand
AGCGAGGTCGTTCGAGACTTATTGAAATAGGTTTGATTCTGCACGCGTATGAATCTAGATGCCGCATCCCGAACGGAGCGCCAGTTTAACCGGCGCAAGGCTGCATTACTGGCTGGGGTTGCCTGCGTCACCTTCATCGGCATCACCATCGCCCAACTGTCGCGCTATGTCATCGGCGGCAAAGGCACCTTAAATGTGGGGGATGTGGCCCCCCGCGATATTCGCGTGCCGCAACGGGCCAGCTTCATCAGCGAGTACGAGACCCAGCGCTTACGTGATCTGGCCGAAGCCTCGGTCTCGCCCATCTTCACCCCGCCCGATTCGCAAATCTCTCGTCGCCAGCTTTCCACAGCCCGCGCGTTTTTGGATGGCGTGGCCTTTGCCCGCGCCGACAAACAAACCGACACCGCCGAGAAGATCAAAAATATCGCCGCCTCGGTCGAGGTAGGCATCAGCGAGAAGGCGGCGTTGAGGCTACTGGAGCTTTCGCAGCCTTCGTGGTTGCGCGTGGACATGCAGGTGATGGCCGTGCTGGATGTGGCGCTGCGTTCGCCCATCCAACCCGACGACTTAAACCGCACCAAAGACTCCGTCGCAAACCTCATCAGCTTAAGCCTGAGCCAAGAAGAAGCCACCGCCGTGAACGAAGTGGCCCAGGCCTTGCTGGTGCCCAACACCAACTACGATGCCGCCGCCACCGATTTGGCCCGCGCCCAGGCCCGCGAGGCTGTGCTGCCGGTGGAACGCAGCTTTGAGGCAAACCAGACCCTGATTCGCAGTGGGCAGGTGTTAAAAGAAATTGATGTGGAGGCGCTGGAGATGATGAACCTGCGCCGCCCCAATTTGGCTTGGCCGGATGTGGCAGGCGCAGTGTTGTTTAGCCTGTTGGCGGTAAGCATGATTGCGGCGGGCATGATTTACGGGCACGGCAATGTGTTTACGCGCCCGGTGCGCAACACCACGCTGAGCATGGGCCTGCTGGTGCTGGCATTGTGGCTGACGCGCTGGCTGCTACCAGGGCATGGCCTGCTGCCCTATCTCGCGCCCGTCGTCGCAGTCAGCCTCGCCATCACCATTTGGTCGGGCACGTTTCCCGGTTTGCTCAGCGGTTTGGTTCTGGGTGTGCTGGTGGGATTAGACCTGGACAAGCCCCTCGAATTTGTGACCTACTTTGCCTGTGGCAGCGTGATGGCAACCTTGGCATTAGGCCGGGCCGAGCGGCTGAGTTCGTTTGCGCGGGCGGGCATTGCCGCAGGCGTGATGCAGGCGCTCATTATTTTGGCGTTCAACCTGCCCGCCATGCAGGCCCAAGATGCGCCGCAGTTGGCCTCGTATCTCATCGCCAGCCTTACCAGTGGCGTGCTGGCGGCAGCGTTGGCGCTCATGCTGTTGTATTTCAGCGGATGGGTGTTGGACATCACCACGATTATTCAGTTGATCGAACTCTCGCGGCCCTCGCACCCACTGCTGCAACAAATGTTGTTGCAAGCGCCCGGCACGTATCACCACAGCCTCATGGTCGCCAATTTGTCCGAGCAGGCCGCCGAGCGCATTGGCGCCGATTCGCTGCTGACGCGCGTGGGCGCGTACTACCACGACATCGGCAAAATGGTGAACCCGCACTTTTTTATCGAGAACCAATTGCAAGGGCTGAACGTGCACGACCAGCTTGACCCCGCTACCAGCGCCGCCATTTTGCGCAACCACGTAAGCGATGGCCTGAAACTGGCTCGCCAATATCACCTGCCCTCGCGCATCCAGGCTTTTATTGCCGAGCATCATGGCAAGACCAAGATGAAGTATCAGCTTGCG
>JAYTNY010000420.1:0-4928 GCA_043748055.1 Roseobacter sp. | reverse complement strand
AGGTTGAACCGGAGGGTTAGCCCACCCACGCGCAAAAAGTAAACCAGCACCAACGCAAAAAATGTGCCGATGGCAATGCCAAACGTGGATTCCGCGCGGTCAACTCCATACGGGTCATCCAACGGCGGCAATGCCAGTGGGTCGAACTGCTTTTTGGGGCCACTCGCGCCAGATACATCGGTGCCGGTGTTTTGCAGAATCGCAAAGAACAACACCACCACGGCGATCAAAATCAGAACGGCTTGCACCGCCGATGCTGCCGTCTCGATGAACAACCCTGGTAGCGAATACGGCTGCGACGACGCAACCGCACCCAGCACCGTTGCGATGACGACGAGGGTCGGCACGATCACCAAAATACGCCGCAACACTTGCACCAGCGTGGGGTAAAGCTCTGGGCCAACCAAATACTGCTGGCTGCCATACGAGGCCGCCATCTTGCGCGGGTCGCCCAGTTCGGCCAGCACGGTTGCTGCGTGGGCCTGCGTGGGCGATCCAGCAAATCGGTCTTCCAGTTGATCTTGAATCTGTGAGCGTAGTTCGGCCTCAACCTCTTTGCGCTCTTTGGCCGGCAAATAGCGCCCAACTTGTTGGACGTATCGTTCTACTAAATCAGACATTTTTCTCACCCTTTAATATCTTGCCCAAAATGTTGGACATCACGTTGACGGTCTCAAACCAATCCGCGCTGAGCGTGCTTAGCACCTGGCGCCCGGCTGGGCTAATTTGGTAGTACTTGCGGGGGCGCGATTCGCCCATCTCCCACTTGCTTTCCAGCAAGCCCTGCTTTTCTAGCCGCCGCAGCAGTGGGTAAAGCGTCCCTTCTTCAATATCCAGCCCCTTCTCGGCAAGCTGCTGGATGAGGTTGTAGCCGTAACTGGCAGTGTCCATCTGGCTGAGAACCGCCAGCACCACCACCCCGCGCCGAAGCTCCAACCGGAGCGCATTGATGTGATCGTCTGTATCTGTCATAGGCTGTATGTCCTACTATGCTGTGTGCCGCACAGCAACAGAATACAATGCGGCGCACAGTATTGTCAATAGCCAACATGTGTTTGCCTATGAGGAACAATTAAAGTTGCACTGCCCTGCTTGCTAAACGCAAATGGAGCAGCACTGGTCAGTGCTGCTCCGTTTTATGTAGCAATTGAGTTGCGTGCTGCCATGAGCGCAAAGATCAGCAACTCACATCCGTCCCGCCCCCACCAGCGCCGCATCCGTGGGGTAATCTCCCGCGTGCTTGCTGTAATACGCCAGTTTCACTTTGCCGTCGGTGCCGATCATAAACACACCGGGCATTTGCCACGGGTCGCCCACCGGCTTGCCGATGGGCAAGCCATCAAAGCTGCCCTCCACAGTCACCAGCGCGCCTTGCAGCCACACGGCGGGGCCAAACATTTGCGTAGCATTGCCACGCGCCAGGCCATAGGTCTTGTAGCTCGCGGTCGAGGGGTCGGAGTAGCAATCTACGCCCGGCGCGCGTTCGCCGCAGAACTGTGCGGTCTCATCGGGCTTGCCCATGGTCAGCACCACAATGCGCGCGCCGTTGGCTTCAATCTCGGGCTTTAGCTTGGCCAGCCTGGCCAATTCACTACGGCAAAACACTCACCCAAAGTGCCGCAAAAACGAGATCAGCACCGGCTGGGTGCGCCACAAGCCGCGCAGTTGCACCACCTCGCCCGCACCGGTTTGGAAGGAAATATCGGGTGCGATATCGCCTCGTTGCAATTTGTTCATCACTTTAATTCACCACAGAGGACACATAGAATCAAAATTTATCTCTCTGCTCTCTGTGCCTCTGTGGTGCAACTTAAACGTTCACGCGCACTTCGCGCTCACTGGCTTGCCAGTGGATTGCGCGATCTGAAACTTCGCGCCTGTCTTAACCACGGTATAGGTGTAATCCCGCGTCTCGCACACCACGTTGCGCGGGTTGGTTTGGTATACCCAATACTCGCGCGATGTGACCGTGTAGATGTTGCCCACCACCCGCGTTACGGCGGGCGGTAGCAAATACGTCACGCCGCTGTTAATCTGGCTGCGCTCGTTCTCGGTAATGCTCAATCGTTTTAACAGCGAACCTTTGGAGAACGCCACCACGCCGCGTAAGGCATTACCCGTCCAGCCGGTCAAACTCTTGTCATCGGCCTTGCCCTGGTAATACGGGATGAGTTGCTGGTTGAACTCCGGGATCGCCAGCGCCGCCGGGTTGGTCTCGCTTACGGTGGGGGTGTGGGTGGGCGCGGGCGTTTGTGTGGGTGCGGCGGTGGGCGGGGCAGGCGTATTGGTGGGTGGAGGAGGCTGTGTAGGGGCAAGTGTTGCAGCCACCGTCGGTTGTGCGGCTGGCACATTTGCTGCCGCGCCCTTTACAGTCGCATCAACCTGCACGGTGGGCGTGAGCGATGTGACTGAAGGCGCAGCAGGCGTGTTGGGCCGCAACACAAACGTGAGCAGACACACCAGCAACAGCAACCCCACCAATCCCAACACCAGCCAGGCCAGCTTGGTGGGCAATTTGCGAGTGCTCTCTGGCACCTGCACATCGGCAGTGGCGTTAAAGCCCGCCGCGTTAAACGCGCTCGGCTTCAAGTCTCGCACCCGCGAGCGCAACGCCTGCACCCGGTCTTGCTCAATCAGCGTCTTGATGATCTCGCGGGTTTTGCCGAACTGGCCTTCGCCGGGCAGTGTGGCGTAATCTAGCCCCAGCTCTTTACACAGCGTGGTCAGCTCGGCCTCGCTAAACTCGTTCAGCAAAATCTCGCGTAGTTTAAGAATCTGTTCTTCGTTCATATCTAGCTGTCAGCCATCAGCGGTCAGCTATCAGCCAAACAGTCATCAGCATCAAGCTGATAGCTGACCGCTGATAGCTCATCGCTACAACGGAATGTTTCCGTGCTTCTTCTTCGGGTTCGTGTCGCGCTTGTTGCGCAGCATTTCTAGGGCGTTAATCAGCCTGGGTCGGGTTTGATGCGGCTCGATGATGTCATCAATGTAGCCCAACGACGCACCGACGTAGGGGTTGGCGAACTCTTCCTGGTAGTGCTTGGTGAGCTGCGCGCGTAAGGCCTCGGCGTTTTCGGCGGCGCTCAGTTCGCGGCGATTCAAAATTTTGACGGCGCCATCCGCGCCCATCACGGCGGCTTCGGCGGTGGGCCAGGCCAGCACCAAATCGCCGCGTGTGGCGCGCGGGCTCATCACGCAATACGCGCCGCCGTAGGCTTTGCGGGTGATCACGCAAATCTTGGGCACGGTGGCCTCGCAATACGCAAACAGCAGCTTTGCGCCAGAGCGAATGATGCCGCCATGCTCTTGACCCACACCGGGCAAAAAGCCGGGCACATCCTCGAACGTAATAATAGGAATGTTGTAGCAATCACAGAAGCGCACAAAGCGGGCGGCCTTCTCGCTGCTGTTGATGTCGAGCACGCCCGCTAACACTTGCGGCTGGTTGGCGACAATGCCCACCGAGTGCCCGCCCAACCGCGCAAAGCCCACGACGACGTTTTGCGCAAAGTGCTCATGCACCTCTAAAAACTTGCCGTCGTCCACAACCTTGCTAATCACTTCTTTGATGTCATACGGCTTGTTGGGGTTATCGGGAATCAGCGTGTCCAGGCTTTCATCTGTTCGCAGTGGGTCGTCTTTGCTTTTGATATAGGGCGGGTCTTCCAAGTTGTTGCTGGGTAAATAGCCCAGCAGCAGGCGCATCATGTAGAGGCAATCGCCCTCGCTCTCGTTGGCAAAGTGGGCCACACCGCTGGTGCTGTTGTGAACCAGCGCCCCGCCGAGTTGCTCAAAGGTCACATCCTCGTGTGTCACCGCTTTTACTACATCCGGCCCGGTCACAAACATGTGGCTGGTGTTCTTCACCATGAAGATGTAGTCCGTAAGCGCTGGTGAATACACCGCCCCGCCCGCGCATGGCCCCATGATGGCGCTGAGCTGCGGCACCACACCCGAAGCCATCGTGTTGCGCAAGAAAATATCGCTGTAGCCCACGAGTGACATGAGGCCCTCTTGAATGCGTGCGCCGCCGCTGTCGTTGATGCCAATGATCGGCGCGCCGTTCTTCAGTGCCATGTCTTGAATCTTGGTGATCTTGCGAGCATGGTGCAGCCCCAGGCTGCCGCCCATCACCGTAAAGTCTTGGGAGTAGACGTAGACCAGCCGCCCATCCACCGTGCCCCAACCAGTAATCACACCGTCGGTCAGCAATTCTTGCTTGTCCATGCCAATGCCTACCGTGTTGTTGGTGACAAAGGCATCAATCTCTCGAAATGAGCCGGGGTCGAGAAAAAGTTCGAGGCGTTCACGAGCGGTGAGGCGGCCTTTAGCGCGATGCGCGGCCAGTTTGTCTGCGCCGCCACCCTGCTGGGTTTGTTCGCGCCGTTCGCGCAGTTTGGCGATTTTGGGGTCTAGGGTTGGCATGGTCGGAGTAATTGGTAAGTAGTAAGTAGTAATTGGTAAGTAGTAATTAGTCAGTGAGTGCGAGTTGAACCCACCAATTACTATTTACCAATTACCCAGTTTTCTTGTGGAGGCGATAAATAGTTGCTGGAATGACCAGCGAGAGAAGCAAAATAGCTGAGAGCGCTGCGGCAAAGCCGAGGGTCTGGAAGGATTCTGTTGAGCGGCTGAAGGCCAGCCGATCTACCCAGACATGCGCTTGGTTTAACACGCCCGCGAGTATAGCCGCCCATGCAGCCCACTGCGAACGCAGCCACGCGCCAAGGGTGCAAATGCTGAAGATCAATACCCAAGCTGCGCTTGTTACCGCTTCGTACAAAGGGGCTGGGCTTACAGGTAGCTGCGGCAATTGTGCATTTTGTTGAAGGGCCAGCAATGCGCGAAACACATTGGCGAAACAAAACAACAACAGAATAAAAATGAGCAGGCGCGGACGCGTTACAGTTTGAGGCATACAAAAA
>JAYTNY010000419.1:0-4924 GCA_043748055.1 Roseobacter sp. | reverse complement strand
TTTAACGGCTTGCTGATGCAGTTTCAGTTCCCCACGTTCGCCTCGCAGTTCGCCTACTCGCAAATGGCCTCGGGCGTGGCAGGCGCGCGGCGCATCTTGGAGCTAATGAACACCGAGAACCGCCTCGACCAAAACGAGGCGGGTTTTGATGGCGAGATGCGCGGCGAGGTCGAGTTTCGGAATGTGACCTTCGGTTATGGCCCCGGTACGAACGCAATCAACAACGCCAGCTTTACTGTGAAGGCCGGGCAAACCGTGGCGCTGGTGGGCCAAACTGGCACCGGCAAAAGCACATTGGCAAAATTGATGAACCGCATTTACGACGTAAATAACGGCGGCGTTTTTGTGGATGGCATTGATGTGCGCAACTGGAATTTGGCCGCGCTGCGCCGCCAGATCAGCACGATAGAGCAAGATATCTTTTTGTTCTCGCGCACGGTGGCCGAGAACATCGCCTTTGGTTGCCCTGGCGCTACCCAGGCGCAAATTGAGGAGGCTGCCCATGCGGCTCAGGCACATGAATTTATCGCTGGCTTCAAAGATGGCTACGCCACCGTCGTAGGCGAGCGCGGTGTCACGCTGTCGGGCGGGCAGCGCCAGCGCATCGCCCTGGCCCGTGCCTTTCTCACCGACCCGCGCATCCTTATCCTGGACGACAGCACCAGCGCCATCGACAGTGCCACCGAGGATTTGATTCAACGCGCCATTGGCCGCGCCGCGCAAGGCCGCACTACATTTTTAATCACGCACCGCCTCAGCCAAATCCGCTGGGCCGATTTAATTGTGGTGATGAAGCAAGGCCGCGTCACCGCCGTTGGCGCACATGATGAACTGATGGAGACATCGGCGGCGTACAGAGCCATCTTTAGTAAGTAACTCATGGTACGCAGCTACTACAAAAAGCATCCTGAGCGAAGGCTGGCTTGGCACCTAGAACAAAGTTATTGCGTATTTGCCAGCCGCAGTCGAAGGAGCGTTCTATGCCGAGCCTCTCTAGTCAAGCTCGGCATAGAGCGCTCCTTCGACTGCGCGTGCATTTTCTTTCATGCGTTACTACTAGGTTACAGGCACGCTCCGCTCAGGATGCTCTCTTCTGCTGTTAGGTTACTGCATAAGGTGAGTAAGTAAATATGAAAATAGCCATAGATGGCCCGGCAGGTTCGGGCAAAAGCACGGTGGGTGGCGCGTTGGCGCAGCGGTTGGGGTATTTGTTTTTTGATACAGGCGTGATGTATCGCGTGGTGACATTGGCGGCGTTGGAGCGCAGCGTGCCGTTGGCGAACGAAGCAGCCGTAACCGAGCTTGCCCGTCAAATCAAGATTGAAGTGACACAGCCCACGCACGACGATGGCCGTCAATACTCGGTGTGGCTGGATGGGCGCGATGTGACCTGGGACATTCGCAGCAAGCCCGTGGACGCCGGTGTGTCGATTCCCAGCGCCTACGCCGAGGTGCGGCACGAGATGGTGAAGCAACAGCGCCAGATTGCTGAACAGGGCAATATCGTGATGGTCGGGCGCGACATCGGCACGGTGGTGTTGCCCAATGCCGATCTCAAAATCTACCTCACCGCCTCTGCCGAGGAGCGCGCACGACGGCGTTACACAGAGTTAACTGCGCGTGAGGTTGAGGCGAACTACGAGGATATTCTGGCGGGCATCCGCCAACGCGATGACATGGATAGCTCGCGCAAAACCTCACCCCTCAAACCCGCTGCCGACGCCGTGATTTTGGATTGCACAAGCAAGGGCATTGATGAGACGCTGGAGGCTATTGTTTGTTTGGTGAATGGCTCTCTCCCCAACCCCCTCCCGTCAGAACGGGAGGGGGAGCAGTCGCTCCCTCCCGCGTAAATTCCGATTTACGCGGGAGGGCTCCGATGACATAGGTCATCGGCGGGGTGGGGGCCTCAACTCTCCGCCACAATCTTCAACACATCTTCGCCATAGCGTTCCAGCTTCACCTGGCCCACGCCGCGCACAACCAACAACGCCTCGCGCGTCGCGGGCCGCATCTGCGCAATCCCGCACAGCGCATCGTCCGAGAAGACGACGTAGGGCGGCACGCTGGCCTCGCGCGCTTTCGCCGTGCGCCATTCGCGCAGCTTGGTAAACAGCGTGGTCATGGCTTCTAATTCTTCGGGGGATGGCTCTACCGCTGCGGCTTCGGGTGCGGCATTCGCTTCGGTGTGGCTGCGCTTCCAATCCTCGGCCACACACTTAATCACGTTGTAATCGTAATTGGGCGGCAGCACGGTTTTCAGGGGCGAGAGCGCCATCGCCGAACCCACCTGCTCAATCGCCCCGCGAATCACCGCTTGCGCCTCTTTGGGCACCACTGCGTCCACACTTAACAAGCCTTCGGCGATTAACTGCGCGCAGTGCGAGTAAATGGTGCTGAGCGCCAGCGTGCGCTCGGCGGCCACGCGCTCCACGCTCATGCCTTGCCCCATCATGCGGCGGGTTATTTCGATGGTGTTCTCGCTGGTGCGGGCGCGGGCAATCTCGGTTTGCTTTTGCGTGACTGGGCGCAGGGTCACATCCACCGCCGCCCGCGCTTTTAAGGCCGCCTCGCCGCGTCGGCTCAGTTGCAGGGTGGGCCGTTCGTCACCGCTTTGCTTCAGGTAGCCCGCGCTAATCAATTGGCTCACCAACGACTCGACCTCGGCCATGCGGAGCGCCGCAAACTTGGCGAAGTTGCGGTTGGCTTTGTAGCGCGTCATCTCCTCGGACTCGGAGCCTTTGAGGATTTGCGAGAGCTTGCCCTTGCCCACGCCTTGCCCGCGCTGCGCCAGCAACGCAATCGTGTCCATCACAATCAGCGCGGCTCGTTCTGCCTGGGTGGTGGCGGGGCGGGTTTCTTCTGATTGCGTACTGGCCGATTTTTGTTGCGTGCAGTTGTCGCAGCACACGTCAACTTCGGCGACTTCGTGATCTCCAAAATAATCCAGCATGGAGCGGCGGCGGCAATCCTCGGTTTGAGCGTATTGCGTCATGGTGCGCAACAAGGCGCGCTTGTGGTCTTTGCGCCGCTCGGCCATCTCCATCAGTTGGCGCATCGCTTCGCCGTTCATATCGCCCTTCACCGCTGCAAGCTGTTCGATGGCGACGCGAACAACGGTTTCTTTTAAGCCGCTGCGTCGGGTAATTTCCTCGGCGGACAGGGGCGCAGCATGCTGCGCCCCTACGATGTCATCTCGCAGCAAGCCATGCACACGGCGCAACTGGTCTTCGGTGGGGCTGCTGGTCTCGATGAAGTGCTCTTGCAGCATGGCATCCCGCGTGGCATACAGCAGCGTGGCGCGGGCGGGCAAGCCATCCCGCCCGGCGCGGCCAGCCTCTTGGTAATACGCCTCCAAGCTTCCGGGCATATTCACGTGCAGCACAAAGCGCACATCGGGCCGGTCGATGCCCATGCCAAAGGCATTCGTTGCAACGACGAGTGGCAAGTCGCCGCTCAAAAACGCATCTTGCACCTCGGCGCGGGTGGCGGGGTCTAAACCAGCGTGGTAGTGCTTCACCGGCAGGCCCACGATCTCGCGCACAAACGCGCTGACCTCTTCGGTCTCGCGGCGGGTGCCCGCGTAGATCAGGCCCCCACCCCTACCGGGTTGGGAAGCGCCCTCGGCGGCGGGGCTGCGCAAGAAGTCGCGCACGCGGTTTAGTTTGGTCTTGGGGTCGGGCGCGGGCAACACCTCGAAAAATAAATTGGGGCGGTTGAAGCCGTTGATAAAGCGCGCGGCATCCGGCAAGCCCAACAAGTCCATGATGTCGCCTTGCGTGCGGGGCGTGGCTGTGGCTGTGAGGGCCAGCGTCACTTTGGGTTGCAGTTGTTGGCGGGCCTGGGCAATCTGCAAATAGTCCGGGCGAAAATCGTGACCCCATTGCGAGAGGCAGTGCGCCTCGTCTATCGCCATCATGCTGATGTTGGTCTGCGCCAACGCTGTGCGAAAGTTGGGGTTGCGCAATCGCTCTGGCGCAATCAACATCAATTTGTATTCGCCATTTGCCAGCCCGCGCACGCGCCGCCCCTGCTCGGCCAAATCCAACGATGAGTTGATATACGTGGCCGGAATGCCGCGCCGCGCCATGCTGTCCACCTGGTCTTTCATCAACGCAATCAGCGGCGAGAAGACCAACGCTGTGCCCTCCATCATCAGCCCCGCCAGTTGGTAAATGAGCGATTTGCCGGAGCCGGTGGGCATGACCACCAGCGCATCGTTGCCCGCCAGCACATGGTTCAGTGCCTGCTCTTGGCCGGGGCGAAATGCCGGGTAGTGGAAATATTTTTCGAGGGCGGCGTGAGGGTTCATCGGTTGCATGTGAAGTGCAATTTTATCGCTTGAGCGGCACGCCATGAACTCCATCAGCGAGGCCGACCCAAGTCAACCCCGCACGCAATCTGGCTGAGCGCTTGCGCGATCACAAGGATTGCATCATGTCCTTCGACAACAATCTCGCCGAGTGCGATCTGCGCATGATGAAAGTCAAGCAAAAAATATCTGGCTGCTTTTGCAGTGAAGTGGGTGCGCAACGCTTTGCTCTCATCCGCAGTTACGTTTCCACTGCTCGCAAGCAAGGCTTTCGCGCTCAGGATGCTCTCTTGTTGAGTAGACTTCTTGCAAAAGTCATTCGGCTTATAGCGCTCGTAGCGGCGTTGCATGCAACGCCCTATAGGCACGAAAATAAGACATCCTGGCTAAAAAATCTGCGTTCCTTTCATGCAATGCGTTTGTCTTCGGAACCCCCGACCCCTAAAGGGCAATGGCATTGAAATAGACATAAGAGCGTGATGGAGGCCGAGGCTTTAGCCGGATAGTGACTTGCCGCGTGCCGTAATTTGCGGCACGCGCTACTAACCGCCTAAAGGCTCGACCTCCGAGTTTCGCCTTAATTCAATGCCATTGCCCTAAAGGGGAGTCGTT
>JAYTNY010000418.1:0-1827 GCA_043748055.1 Roseobacter sp. | reverse complement strand
CGAAATGCTGCCATCACTATTAGGTGGAGATAAACGCGAGCGTTCGATCACCTCAAACAGCCAGGTTGGCTGCACCAGAAACGTCGCCAGCACACCGAGGCAGGGAACCAGAAGCACCCTAAGTTTGTCGCGCCGTGAAATATCTGCCAGCCAGATGAGCAACAGACCAAATAAACCGCCCGATTGGTATTTGGTCATCACAATCAACATGGCGGCACCCGCCACATGCCAGCGCTGGTGAGCCATGCCCCACCACACCAGGGCTAACCCACCCGCAGTAATGCCCGCCATGTTGCCAAAATACAACGTGTAGAGCAACTGAAACCCAAGCAGCACCCACACCCCTCGCCCACCAAACACACGCGCGGCAAACCAAGTGCCAGCAATGTTTATCAGCCCAAACAACGCATAACCTACAAAAAACGGAAGCTGATTGAACAGAACGAAAATGGGCCAGATCCAATAGCCGTAAAAAAAGATGCTGAAATCGCCGCGCGCTGCAAGCATGTAGTTTTCATAGTCATAGGGTTTGTGGTCGGTGTAAATGTGAACGAAGACACATCCGGCCAGCATGCCGACAGCGCCCAACAACGCCAGCCACTCGCTGCGGCTGAGCCGGGTGCGCAACCGCGCATCCATCGCTCGGGCATCCAGGGCTAAAACGTTCAGGCTGTTAAGGTTGAGTTGCATGAAGCGGAAGTATCACCGCAAAACAACTGCCCTGCCCCACCTGGCTGGTCACGCGAATCTCGCCGCCATGCGAGCGCACGATGGCCTGGGCAATAGCGAGGCCCAACCCGGTGCCACCGCTCTCTCTCGCTCGCGCAGCATCGGTGCGGTAGAACCGGTCGAACACGCGCTGCACATGTTCGGGCGGGATGCCGATGCCAGTGTCCTCAATCTCCACGCGCACGGCAGCGCCATCTAACCCAACCCGCGCCTGCACACGCCCGCCGTTGGGGGTGTAGCGCAAGGCGTTGTCCAGCAAATTGGTGAACACGCGTTGCAGCTTCAGTCTGTTGCCCATCACAATAACGAGCTGGCCGAGTTGGGGCGGAGTTAACTCAATCTCTTTGCTGTCGGCGATCACTTGCAGGCGTTCGCACACCGCGCTCACCAGTTTTGCTAGGTCAATGCGCTCGTATACCTGGGCTTGGCTGGCCTGGCTTGAGTTGGTGCGCGCCAGCGTCAGCAAATCTTCGACCAGCAGGCTCATCTCATCCACCGAGGCCTCGAGCTGGGCCAACGTATCGCGGTATTCCTCGGCGGTGCGCTCGCGGCTGAGGGCCACCGACAGTTCGCCCTTCAACACGGTTAACGGCGAGCGCAACTCGTGCGAGGCATCTGCCGTGAACTGACGTTCGCGGCTCATGGCTTGTTGCACGCGCTCCAGCAAGCCATCAAAGGTGTGGGCCAGCCGCCCAATTTCATCTTGGGCCAGGTTGCGGCCCACGCGCTGCGTCAAATCCGGCTGGTCTACGCGCCCAGTCACAATGCCCTCCACGTTGCGGCGCACCCGTTCCATGGGCGAAAGCGCACGGCTGGCCAGAAACAAACCGCCCAGCGCCGCCAGCAACAACGCCACCGGGAACAACACCGCAAACAAGCGGCGCAAATCGGCCAGTGTGGCGTTCTCGCGTTCTAACGATTGCGCCACCTGCACCACTGCAATGCGCGCGCCGCTCTCTTTGGCTTTTACGGGCGCGGTGTAGAGGCGGTACTGGCTGGGGCCAACGGTCAGCGTCTCCAGCCGCGCATTGCCTGCGTTGGCTGCGGCCACATCCAGCGCAGCCACAGCGATTGTTGGAAACGTGGGGTCGCTCTGCA
>JAYTNY010000417.1:0-7875 GCA_043748055.1 Roseobacter sp. | reverse complement strand
CTAGTGCAACAAAAACATAGTTTCTAAATCTCTGCGGGATAGAGCCGACGGAGCTTGATGCGAGAGTCGGCAGAGGTGAATTGCCAGTTGATGGTTGACCCAGCAGCATTACGCGCGGACTGCCAGGCAGTCAAAGCCTCGATCAATGTTGCTTTGTCCAAGATGCGCCGATTCAGGCATTGGCGGCTCATGACAGAAAGCTCGCATTCGGCCACATTAAGCCAGGAACCATGTTCGGGTGTGAAATGCCATTCGAATCGGTTTGCGAGCCGATGCGCTTCTTGTGCTGGAAAGGTTTCATAAAGTGCATGAGAGCCATGGGTGTTGAGATTGTCAACGACCAGCACAATCTTCTTGGCATGCGGATATCTTTCATCAGATACAGACTTCAGAAAGTGCGCAAAGTCTTGCAGGCAGCGCCGATCAGTGACTTTGACGACTCGTTTACCAGCCAGTGGCTCCACACACACAAAGATATTGGCGGTGCCTTCGCGTTCATACTCAGAGTCGATTCGGCGCACCTGTCCCACAGTCGCTGGAATAGACTCACGAACTTCTGACCTCAATTCTTTGCTCTTTTCGTCCATACACAACACAGGCACGTTCGGATCATACGGGCGGGCGTATACATCCAATACATCCTCCATTTTTGCTACAAACCGGGCCGACGCTTTGGGGATGCACCATTCTTTGACCCGCCAAGGCTTAAGTTCATTTTTTTTAGCGCGTTACCTACCGCTGTCGTCGATAGACTTTCCACCACCTCCAACCTGATCAACTCATCCCGCAAAAGCGCTAATGTCCAATTCACATGTTGATTGGGCGGATCTGTGCACGCCAGCATCACCAGCTTTGCTTCCACTGCTCCGGTCACTTTCGGTGCCGCTCCTGGTCGCGCCTTCTCGCTCAAGGCTGCTTTCAATCCCTGCTCCCCATACCGCCGGCATGTTGCCGATACCGTCGCTGTGCTCGCCCCTGTTGCTTTTACGATTGCTGCTTGCCCACTCCACTCATCCTGCGTTCGATCCGCTGTGAGCAATATTCTTGCCCGTTTATACACGCGCGCCTTGATCTGACCGCCACGTGTCATCTGTTCCAACGTTCTACGGTCTTCTTCGGTTAGTCTTACATACAGCGGGCTTTTCATGCCTTCCACTGTAGACCATTCAAAAATTATGTTTTTGTTGCACTAGTTGTGTTTCGAATTGGGGGCGTGTCAGTACAACTTCAGGTAGCAGTAGGTATATCGTTTCAAACGTATATGGTGGCGGGTACGGAGCTATGTACCCAACATCACACATATTAGGCACACAGTTCTTTACCAGTCCTATCAACGGAAGTGGTGTAAGGTGTGCGCACGGTGCTATCGACGCGGACAATAGTGGATCATATGAAACTGTTACAGGCCAAGCATGTGCCTAAGTTAGTCACCAAAGGAGTGGATAAACAAATGTTTTTAATAACTCGAAGTGTCTCATTATTTCTTGCAGCAACATTGATTAGTGGAGCATCTACCTTGACCGTACATGCAGACAAGATATCGAAATCGAGCTATTCAGTTCTTCAAAGATCTGCGCTACGACAGTTAGGAAAAGTTGCGAGTCCAGTCAAATCCAAATCCAACGGCAACACCGTGGTTTCGGTCGAATGGATATATATTGATGAATCTAGAGCAACAGTTTTGTACAAGGTCAGCGGTGTGGCAATACCAGATGGTTTTCAATTGCTTTGCGCCGTGCAGACTGACTCTATAAGCATTGCCGGTGCAGCTCCGGTCAATGATTTAGCTGGTTTGATGAATCATTGCCAGCGACAACCAGATGGCAGCTATACCATACGAAGAACTTTACCAGTTTCGGGTGTCAGACGCTCACAAAATGCTCGAATTGCACTTGATGTGACAGTGGGTGGATTAGTACCAATCTTCAAAATGGACCCAAAGCTGCCTGATCCACCCGCGATTTCGGAAAGCAAATTTCATTTCGATCTGGACGCTCTCGTTAGTTCGGGCTTGACAGTAGATGTAATGCCACAGGCTCGCGGCAAGAACATTTTGTTTACGCCAAAACAATTGCGCTTTAGCAAAGGTTTCGCTGATGCAGATGTGTGCATCACGTTACCAGATGCGGGCGATTGGACGCCGACTCCGGTTCTTGCTATCGGTGGCAAGTTGTACGAGGGATCGTGGTACATTCCAAACTTTCGTGATCCACGAACTTTGTCTACGCCAACCCGCTGTTATGTGTTTGAGTTTGAACTGTCTGCTGATCTAGGCACAGCAGTAAACTCGTCGAAAATAGGTTTGCGTGTTGACCGTCTTGATTTACGAGCAGCAGAGGAATCTGCAGCGCAAGGGATATTGCGCTCGGTCTCCCCTGGATGGAACGTGGATGTTCCCATCGTTGATCCGACTAGCACTCAGTGAATAAAACTAGTGGGTCATTCGGTGATCAAGCAGTTATCGTTTCACGCAAAGTGGCGGGAAACATTCGCTACCCGATTGCCAGATGACCCACTAGTGCATAGTTAAGTATTGCTGAAACAGCCTGCTTACATAAGCAGGCTGTTTTTTTATGCCTTCTACGTATATTTGTTTCGTAGGCGTTGTAAACACCAACCAGTCTTGTTAAAGTCGTATTGAAATCGTAAACGTCGTCCCCACGCCCACTGCTGATTGCACCGCAATGTGCCCGCCATGCGCCTCCACCAGCGACTTGGCGATGGCCAGACCCAACCCCGATTCATCGCCATCTGAACGAGACTGATCCGCGCGTATGAAAGCTTTGGCTTTCGCAATGCGCTGGGGATGACGGGGTATCAGAAGCGGTTGGATAGCGATGCTGAGTGATGTTGTTTGAAGAACTCCTAACTTTCCTCTTCGATAAACAACCGAATGATCAGCCACACCTTCTTGCCGAACCGATGGCAACCTGGCTGGTGTCCTCGCGCCGTTTTACCGAGTTCGTCACGGCATATCGCGCCAAAATCCGCAAGAAGCTGCACGTCCGGCAAGATGCAGAAAGCCTGCTCGATCTGCGCCTTGAGTTGGAGACGGCATACTTGCTCCTGCAAGAGCGCCCCTTCAGCCTGACGTATGAGCCACAGCCGATTGGACAAGTGCGTGGCCCAGATTTCGCCGTTACCTTCACCACCCACACGCAATTTATGGTCGAGGTGACGCGGCTGCAAGCGGGCCAAGACGACACGCTCGGTGAGCGAATTGCCTATACCGTGTGCGACAAACTGGGCCAACTCTTGCCCCAGCGCAGCAATGTGTTGCTGGTGGGTGTCGAGGCCCCATGCCCCGCACAAGACATGCTGCACGTCGTCATGCGCCATCTGCAACAACGCGCCGAGCGCAACGACCCAACCGTGGTGCAAAAGCATCGCTTCCGCGACCGCGCCGATTTCTTCCAGCACTACCAGCGGTTGAGTGAGGTGCTGGTGCGCAGCTCAGACTTGCAAGCAGGGGCAGTGGGGGTGGCATGTGTGGCATGGATGAATCCGCAGGCAAAAAATCCGTTGCCCAGCAAGGTGCGCACGGCGCTGTATCGCAGCCAGAAATAATCCCTTGGGGTAGGTTTTAGGGTAGATTTACAACACAGAAACGCTTTAAGTTGCAGACTTGCAATTTTTTGCGCTGTGCTTACAGTGGGTGATATGGCACACCCCAAAGCCCGTCTTACTTTGCGCAAGCCGCTTCTCCTTGCAACTCTTCTTGCTGCGGCTTATAGCCTGCCCGGCACGGCCCATCATGCTTATGCTGCAACCTTTACCGTTACCAACACCAACGACAGCGGCGCAGGTTCGCTGCGCCAGGCCATTGTGGATGCCAACAACAACCCCGGCTTGGACACCATCACGTTTTCGATTGGTGGCGGCATTCCAACGATTCAGCCGACCTCGCCATTGCCCGCGTTTACCAGCCCGGCCATGGTGCAAGGAACGAACACCTGCAACACCTGGCCGCCGACGATTGGCGTTGAGTTGAGCGGCGCGTCGGCGGGCGCGAATGCGGATGGATTGCGTTTTGAATCCGGTTCGCAGGGGTCGCAGGTGTCTGGCTTGGCAGTTAATCGCTTTTCGCAGGATGGCATTGACATTACCACCACCAACATTACGGTGGCCTGCAACCTGATTGGCTTGGACAAGACCGGCGCGCGAGCGAGCAACACCGAGAACGGCGTGCTAGTTGGCATTGGCGTGACCAACACGGTGATTGGGCATGCCAACGCGTGGGTGGGCAACGTGATTGCAGGCAATGCCAACGGCGTTTACATCTGGCGGGATGGGGCCGAGAACAACATGGTGCGCGGCAACTACATCGGCACCAATGTGGCGGGCACGCAAGCCATCAGCAATGTGCGCAGTGGTGTGTTTGTGGGCTATGGCGCGGCCAAAAACAGGGTGGGCGGCCCGGCGGCCCAAGACCGCAATCTTATTTCTGGCAATGGCGCGTTCGGCATCGAGATTTATGACGATGTGGCAAACAGAGGCCAGAACGTGATTGCAAGCAACTACATCGGCACCAACGCAGCAGGCAGTGGGCCATTGCCCAACGGCAGCACAGGCATAGACGTGTCGTACTCGCCCAACAACACCATTGGTGGGCTAAGCGCGGGCAGCGGCAACCTCATCGCGTTCAATCAGGGCAACGGCATTTATCTCTATGGCTCACAAACGGGCAATCGTATTCAGGGCAATAGCATCGTCTCCAACGGCAAGCTGGGGATTGACTTGTATGAGGATGTGGCGGGCAATGGCTTCGTTACGCCGAACGACCTGGGCGATGGCGACAGCGGCCCCAACGGCTACCAGAACTTCCCAGTGCTCAGCGTGGCGCAGCGGGTGTTGCCCAGCGCCACCGTGGTCAGTGGCACGCTCAACAGCATAGCCAACACGGCGTATCAACTCGAATTCTTCAGCACCAGCGCATGCGATGTATCCGGGCATGGCGAGGGCGAGCGCTTTTTGGGGCGCACCAGCGTGACGACGGACAACACGGGTAACGTCAGTTTTATCGAAGGCTTGGGCGAGCTTGCGCCCAGCGGCAGCCGCGTGGTGGCCACGGCCACCGATCCCAACGGCAACACCTCCGAGTTCTCGGCGTGCCTGTTGGTGACCGAAGCGACCCCCGCGACCAGCATTGATGTGATTCCGCGCGGCGACGCAGCCACAACTGCCGAAGACACGCCGGTGACGATTAACGTGTTGGCGAATGACCAGAATTTGGGTGGGGGTTCGCTGGTGGTCTCCAGCGTGGGGGCAACGCCGAATGGCACGACGAGCGTCGTCGCCAATCAAGTCGTCTTCACGCCTGCCCCCAACTTCAACGGCGGCACCGTATTTTTCTACAGCGTCCACAACGGCCTCATCACCAAGACCGTGCAGGCCAGCGTGCGCGTTACGGTGACAGCGGTGAATGACGCGCCAAGTGACATCGCCCTCAACCCCCTCAGCCTAAACGAGAACCAACTGGCGGGCGCACGCGTGGGCACGCTGAGCGCGACCGACCCGGATGGGGATGTGGAGTTTGCGTTTGAGTTTGCGGGCACCGGTAACGACAACGCCGTGTTTAGCATTTTGCGCAACGAGTTGCGCACACGCGCCAGCTTGGATTTTGAGACAAAGCCCAGCTACACCGTGCGCGTGCGCGTCACAGATCGCAATGGCGCAGCGTTTGAGAAGAACCTCGGCATCAGCGTCCTCAACACCAACGACCCGCCCAGCGCCATCCGCCTCAGCAGCAACCGCTTGGCAGAGAACCAGACGGCGGGCGCAACGGTCGGCACGCTCAGTTCGATTGACCCCGATGTGGGCGAGACGTTTAGCTATGCGTTGGTGCCGGGCGTGGGCAGCAACCACAACGCCAACTTCAAAATTGAAGGGGCGACGCTGAAGACCAACGCGCTACTCGATTACGAGACGCAGATGATTCACAGCATTCGCATGCGCAGCACCGATAGCGGCGGCGCGAGTTTGGAGCAGACGTTTGCCATCAACCTGGACAACGTGCCCAGCCCGCCGGATGCGCCGGTGAACACGCTGAGTAAATGCACTGGCAGCCCCATCACCCTAATAGATGCCAACGCCAACGACGCCAACAAGCGCGTGCTGGTAACGATTGGCAGCGTCGTGGTGACGAACAAAACGGCGACCAGTTGCAATGTGAGCGGCAAACTCTCGCTGACGGCGAATGGCAACACCCAAGCCAACATCACCTTTACTGGCACGGTGAATGACAAAGATCAGTTTGCCACCGGCACGCTAAGCGACTTTAACCTGAGTGTGGCCGGGTTGACCCTGCAAGCCAAAGAGGTCAGCATCTAGTATTACCTCAACCGGCCCAGCCTGCGCATCGCCAAGCCCGCGCTGGCCATGCCCAACGAGTGGGGCGGCCTGAGTGCGCCGCTCTCGTTGCCGTCCATCGTGGACAACAACGGCCTCAAGTTCGGCACGGCCAAAATTAGTTTGCCCACCTTAAAGACCAAGAGCGGCTTTGAGTTGAGCTTGTCCGGCTCGTTGGTGCCGGTGGCGGGCGGATGGCAAATTGCGGCGGATGGCGAGCTGAGCATTCCCAACGTGGGCAAGGGCAAGACGAGTGGCAGCCCTGGCCAAACTTGCACCATTGCCGCAGGGGTAACGATTTACGTGGGCGCGCTGGGGCAGACCGTGTTGCGCATCGAGACGGATGAAAACGAACTGAGCCGCTTGAACCCCGCCGCCTTTAACGTGCTGCGCCTGGAGAAAATTCGGGCGGGTTTTAGCTGCGAACAAGGCATCGCCATTGGCACCACCGGCATGTTCCTCACCTCGCTGAGTGGCGAGATTACGTTGACGCCGGACAACGAAGCCGTGAGCGTCGTCGTCAAAATTGTGGCGGGCAAAAAGCTGCCCGCCCTCGGCCCGGTCATTGGGCTGGATGGCACGATGAATCTCAAGATCAACCCCCAGTTCCGGCTGGATTTGGGCGTGGCGCTGAATGTGCTTTCGTTCAAGGTTGCCAGCGCGAATGCGACCATTACCAAGAGTAGCTTTGCCGCCACCATTCGCATCACCGGCTTGTTTATTCAAGGCTCGGCTTCGATCAACGCCTGGTCGAGCGATGGCAAATTCCACTTCACCGGCTCTGGTCGTATGTCGCTGGAGATCAAGAAAGGGTCTATCTCCGCAACGTGCGCCTCGTTGCCGTGCGGCGTGCGCATTTGCAAGAAGTGGGGCATCCCGTATCCGTGCGGCATCAACTATTGCAACGTGTGTCTAAACATCCCACCGTTCGATACAGGCAAGCTGGCCGAGGTGGGCGTGGATGTGGGCGAGTTCACCAATGGCAAATATGGCTTCAAGGGCTTCATCAGCATTGTGGGCAAGACCGTGGGCTTTTACGTGGATGAAAGTGGCAAGCTGAGCTTTGGCAACGTGGAGCAATACAAACTGATTGCAGGCCCAACTGTTGCGGCAGCGCACCAAGCCTGGGCACAAAGCTTAAAGTCCGGCATGTCGCTGCGGCCCGATGCGTTTGCGCCCTATGTCTTCATCGAAGGGGCCGTGCTGATTGACACGCCGCTGATTAAGAGCGCTGCGCCTGTGATCGCAAACCAAGCGCAGCCGTTTGGGGTGCTGGGTGCAACGGGCGCGACCGATGTCATCAGCAAAGTGAACCTGATTAAAGAAGCCGATGTGAGCTTTGGGATGAAGGCGCGCGGGCTGATGACGATGACGCTGATGACGCCACAGGGCAGCGAGATTACGCCGAGCAGTTTGCCGGGCAACATGGTGTATTCCTCCAGCGTGAGCTACGAGCGCGAGAGTGGCGAACCGCCCGACCCGGCACAGGCGCGGCTGCGCTTCACCCCGCTCTCCACGGATCCGGCT
>JAYTNY010000416.1:0-2611 GCA_043748055.1 Roseobacter sp. | reverse complement strand
GTCCTTCATGTGGGCCAGCTCCCAGTAAGTGCCAATGCCATACTCATACAAGCGCTGTTCAAACACGGTACCGATGCCTTTCACTTCGGACAAGTGCTGGGGGCATTCGCTGCGAACGGTAGTAATGCCAGCCTGTGCGGCTGCATCGTCGGCAAAGGATTTACTGAGCAAGGTCGCGGGCTTGGCGTTTTCCAAGGCCTTAGCCTCGACGCAGGCACTTTGCAACACCGCATCAACCGGCAGGTTCAACAACGTGCGCGCTTGCACGATCCAACACGCATACTGTGGTTGCTTAAAGTTTTTGGGAGCGCGACACACTTCGGACAGACGTGCCACATTGCTGTTGGCCAGCGCCTCAATCGTGCAGATACCTGCGTCATATAAGCGCAGTTCGAAGGTATGCCCAATGCCTTCAATTGGCTCCAAATCGTCGGGTTGACCACCCGACCAGGCACGCCCCACCGTTTGAGTTTTCTCCGCCATTGCACCGGCCGCGGCGCGAATGGTCGCGTAATCGACTTTAAGCACCTGGCGTTTGCCCGCTGTCGGCACATCGAGGATACGCTTCATGTCCTCGTCACCTAAGTTTGCCAACTCCCAAAACGTGCCCACACCTGCGTTATAGAGTCGCTGTTCAAATACTGACCCGACGCCATCCACTTCCGACAGATGTTGCGGGCATTCGCTGTTCACAACCGTGACACCAGTCTGGGCAGCGGCATCGTTGGCAAACCCTTTGGCCACCAAGAAGTTGGCCGCCGGTGCAGGCTTGCTGCGTGCTTCGGTCAACTCGCCTTCCAACTCGCCAATCCGGCCGTAGGCCGCTTGTAGTTCAACCGATGCTGCGCGTAATTTGGCTGCCTCGGCCTCGATCTCGCCCGCGCGCCAACGGGCGTCATGGGCTTCTTTGTCCTTGGCTTTCAGCGCGGCTTCTAGTTCGCCGACGCGCCAACGGGCATCGTTAACGTCTTTGTCTTTGGCACCCAACATGCCTTCCATTTCACCCAAGCGTGCTTGCGCGGCCTTATGCTGGTTGCCCAAGTCTGCCCCATGGGCTTCCAGATCGGTCTTCGTTTTGCGTAATGCAGCCAACTCGGTTTCAAGCATGCCCAAGCGCGCATTCACGTCGCCCAATTCCTGCTCGCGCGCCTTCAGCGTTGCGCCTGCTGCGGCTGCGCCAGCGGTTAGTGTCACAAGCTGGCTGGCACTACCCTGATGGGCTTGTTTGGCTTGCGCCAATTCGCTCTGCAAGGTCGCCATTTGGTCATCGCGGCCTTTCAGGCTGGCCTCCAAATCGACGCGGGTGCCGCTCAGTTTGTCGTACTCGCTCTTAAGTTGACCCAAGCGAGCAATGGAATCCATCAGCTCTTTTTCGCGCGCCTTGAGGGTATTCTCAATGTCGCCACGCACGGTGATGGTCTGGTCAAAGTCACCCTTCAGTGCGCTGAATTTGGTCGTCCAGCCCTGCACATCGACATCTTTCGCCTTCAACTGACCTTCAAGGTTGGCCCGCTCGGTACCAACAGCGTTCAACGCCCCGCGCACTTCGCTAATTTGCGCCTTCAACAAATTAATCTCGTTGTCTTTTGATTGCAACGCAGCAGCGGCGCTGCCAGCACCCGCCACCAATGTAGCGATCTCGCCCACCTTGCTGCCGTGTTCATTCTTCAATCGGTCATGTTCGGCTTGCAATGCCGAGATGCGGGCATTCGTGCCAGTCACATCGCCTTCGCGGGTCTTGAGGGTGGCCTCCAGACTACCCCGCGCAACTGCCGCCGCTTTCAAATCGGCATCCAACTTAGCGCCGTTCGCCGTCAACTGAGTCACTTCCACCTGCAATGCATTCACTCGGGCATTCCAGTCGGCCAAGTTGGCGTCCTTGGCTTTGAGGCTGGTCTCCAATTCGCCGATCCGCCCACGCAAAGTGGCGGTCTCACCTGAGACCGTGCCGTGATCGGTCTTTAATTGGCCAAAATCGCCTTGTAGGCTGGCAAACTGGGTGCGGGTCGCGCTGTGATCATCGTCGGCCAGTTTCAACTTACCTTCTAATTCAGCACGGGCAGCCGCCAGTTTGTCGTAGTCACCCTGCAAACTGCCAATCTTGGCCCGTAGCCCACCAACCTCGGTTTGCAGGTCTTTGACGGTGCCTTCCAATTTGCCACGCACGCCAGCCAGATCCGCCATGCTGACGTTTAGTTTGCCAATCTCGCTGTCTTTGGCTTTGATCGACGCAGCAGCGGCAGTTGCACCAGCGGCCAATGCCGCGACCTCGCCCAACTTGCTGCCATGCTCATTCTTTAATCGGCCTAGCTCAGCTTCTTTGACTTTGATCTGGCCGTCCCAGTCGAGCTTGAGCTTATTTAGTTCGGCGTCTCTGGCGCTAAGATTCCCCTGCAATTCGGTGACACGCCCTTTGAGTGTGCCCAATTCGCCATCTTTGGCTTTGAGCGATGCGGCAGCAGCCACACTGCCGGCAGCCAGGGTGGCGATCTCAGCGACTTTGCTCTTGTGATCGGCCTTCAGGCCATCAAATTCGACTTGCAGGCCGCTAGTATCGGTTTGCACTTTGCCAAAGTCGCCTTGCAATGCGGCGAACTGGGTGCGGGTCTTG
>JAYTNY010000415.1:0-5770 GCA_043748055.1 Roseobacter sp. | reverse complement strand
CGCCGAGAGTACGAGCGTGCGGTCAAAATTCCATCGGCCTTGCTGAGCCAGCTCTACGGCCACACCGCCGAGACCTACGACATTTGGACGCGCGCGCGCCCGGCCAACGATTTCTCGATGCTGCAAGACAAGCTGGAGACGACGCTGGACATCAGCCGCAAGTTGGCCGAATGCTGTGCGCCGTATGAGCATGTCCTCGATCCGCTCATCGACTTCTCGGACTATGGCATGACGGCGCGCAGTGTGAGCACGGTGTTTGCCGATCTTCGTGCGCAGTTAGTGCCGCTCGTCAAAGCCATCAGCGCCAAACAAAACGAGGATGCAGCCAATACAACCGCATGCCTGAAGCAGCACTTCCCCGAAGACAAACAAACCGAGCTTGGGATCAGCATCATCAAGTTATTTGGCTACGACTTTGAGCGTGGGCGGCAGGACAAAACACATCACCCGTTTATGACCAAGTTCTCGTTGGGGGATGTGCGGATCACCACGCGCTTTAACGAGCATGACTTTGGAGATGGCTTTTTCAGCACGCTGCACGAAAGCGGGCACGCCATGTATGAGCAGGGCATTGACCAAGCCTACGAGGGCACGCCGCTGGCGAGTGGCACATCGGCGGGCGTACACGAGAGCCAATCGCGGTTGTGGGAGAACATGGTGGGCCGCAGCCGGGGCTTCTGGGAGCATTTCTATCCGCAAGTGCAAGCGCTCTTTCCAGATCAACTTAAGCCGGTCTCGCTGGATGAGTTTTATAGCGCCATCAACCATGTGCAGCGCTCGCTTATTCGCGTGGATGCCGATGAAGTGACCTACAACCTGCATGTGATGATTCGCTTTAACCTGGAGCGGGCCATGCTGGAAGGCGCGCTGGCGGTAAAAGATTTGCCGGATGCGTGGGACGAACTCTACGAAAGCGATTTAGGCATTGCGCCCACCAGCCAAAAAGACGGCGTGCTGCAAGATGTGCATTGGTATGGCGGACCTATCGGCGGCTCGTTTCAGGGTTACACGCTGGGCAACATACTCAGCGGGCAGTTTTATGCGGCCGCACTGCGGGCGCACCCCGAAATTACAGCCGAGGTTGGGCAGGGCCAGTTTGGCACGCTGCACGGTTGGCTGAGAGAGAACATTTACGCGCACGGCAGCAAATACACCACCCCAGAGTTGCTGGAGCGGGTGACGGGTGGGGCGCTGGATGTGAAGCCGTATGTGAGCTACCTGAAGAGCAAGTATGGCGAACTGTATGACTTGAGTTGAACGTGAATAACCTCCCAAAGGTTCTGAACCTTTGGGAGGTTATTCACGTTCAACTCAGGGAAAAAAACTTGGAGCCACCTTGCTCAAGGGTGGCTCCTTCATGAGGAGAAGAGGAGGAGGAATCTTTGCTCTTCTGGCAATAACTATAGCGATTGCTCTTTAGCAGAGCATTGGCAAAAAGATGTATTCACGCTAAGACTTTGGCTTGTCATGCTTCCCACAAACCTTAATTTTGGCGATACGCTTTGCGCGTCTTTACACACTCTAAGCCTTTGGTTGCGCTATTTATTTTGTGAAGTTGTCGTTCGTGGTGTTGAGTTAGGTAAATGACACGGCTTATGTGCGTCGCACATGAGCGGCTATGTGAATGACACCACTGCCTTAATCGTCCCTGTCTCCGGCTTCAGCCAGCCATCAAATTGCCCAATCATCTCGTCGGCGCTGGCACGGTGGGTGATCCACGGACGCGTGTCGATTTGGCCGGATTCGACAAGCTGAATAATGCGCGGAAAGTCTTTGCTGAGCGCATTGCGCGAGGCGAACAGCGTGATCTCGCGGCGATGAAAGAACGGATCATTGAAGCTCACATCCGCTTGCACCAGGCCCACAAACACCAGCTTGCCGCCGTGCGCTACGTATTGAAAAGCGCTGTTCATAGAACCGATGTTGCCGGTGGCATCGAACACCGTCGTGGGCAAATCGCCGCCGGTTATTTTTTCGATCTGCGCCAGCGGGTCTTGGTCGGCGCGTACCAAATGCGGCACGTGCAACTGTTGCTCGCAAAACGCTAGGCGGTGCGGGCTGATGTCCAAGACGATGACATTCGGCGTGTGCAACTGCGCAAACTGGATGGCCGAAAGCCCAATCGGCCCCGCACCAATGACCAACACGAATTCATTTGGCCGCAGTTGGGCACGGTCTACCGCGTGCGCGCCAATACCCAGCGTCTCCACTAAGGCCAGTTGCTCATACGAGAGTGTCGCCGACTTATGCAGCTTGTGCGTAGGCACGGTGATGAATTCGCGCATCCCACCATCGGTATGCACGCCCAACACTTGCAGGCTGGTGCAGCAATTGGTTTTGCCATTACGGCAGGCAATGCAGTGGCCGCAATTTAAGTAAGGCTCGATGGAGCAGCGGTCGCCGACGGAAAGAGATTGGAGATTAGAGATTGGAGATTGAGGACTGGCAACTAGGTCGGGGGTAATCCCTAATCCCCAATCCCTAATCCCTACTATTTCTACGCCCAGTTCGTGGCCCAGAATTCGGGGGTAGGTGAAGAAGGGTTGCTTGCCGCGATAGGCGTGCAGATCGGTGCCGCATACGCCCACGCGGTGCACGCGCACCAGCGCTTCGCCGGGTTTTAACGCACTGGGTTGTTCGGTCTCGGTCAAGACAAACTGATGTGGTTGGGTCAGAGTGATGGTTTTCATGTTTAACAGGCATTAACGGGCTGGCAGTAACATCGAATCAATGTCCACCCGTGTTCACACACTCAGCATCTTACGACTAGTCCGCTACTTCCTCAAACTCGGTTTTATTGGGTTTGGCGGCCCGCCAGCGCACATTGCGCTGATGCGGGCGGATGTGGTTGAGAAATTCAAGTGGATTACGTCGGAGCAGTTCAACGAAGACCTGGCGACGGCAAATCTGATCCCTGGCCCCACCTCCACCGAGATGTCGATTTACATCGGCTACCGGTTGCGCGGGGTGTTGGGGGCGGTTGCTTGCGGCGTGTGCTTCATCTTGCCTGCATTTTTGATTGTGCTGGCGTTGGCGGTGGCGTATGTGAACTATGGCAACTTGTCGCAAGTGGATGCGCTGCTGTATGCCATCAAACCGGTTGCACTGGCATTGGTGGTGGTTGGCACAGCGCTGTTAGGGCAACCTTTGTTTACGGGTTGGCGCGAGTGGGTGCTGTTTGCGGTTGCGCTGGCTGTTATTTATTTTGTGCCGCAGGTGGATGTGTTGCTGGTGTTTGTCGTTTCTGGGTTTGCATTGTGGGGCTTGAATACGCCGAAGCGAGGGAGCGGCGGAATCATCGCGCTCACTTTTCATTTGTTTGCGCCGTTTACTGCGGAGAATGTGACTACTGCGCTGCAAGTCTTCCTCACCTTCCTCAAGATCGGCGCGCTCATTTACGGCGGCGGGTTTGCGCTCATCGGCATTTTGCAGCAAGAGGTGGTGCGCAATTTGGGCTGGCTGAACCAGCAGCAGTTGCTGGATGCGATTGCCATCGGCCAGGCCACGCCGGGGCCGGTGTTTACTACGGCGACGTTTGTGGGCTACTTGGTTGCGGGTTTTCCAGGAGCCATTGCGGCCACGGTGGGCATCTTCGCGCCTGCGTTTGTGTTTGTAGTGTTGGAAAGCAAGTTGCTGGGCACGATCAAAAATAAACCGGCCGTCAAAATTTTTCTGCGCGGGGTCAACGTCGCCGTGGTCGCCAGCATCACCCTTGCCGCCGCGCAACTGGGCCGAGACGCGCTGATTGATTTGCCGACGATGTTCATCGCCATTGGCTCGCTCGTGTTACTGCTGCGCTTTAAGCTGGATGCGCATTGGCTGGTGCTGGGTGGGTTGTTGATTGGGGTGGGGCGGATGCTGATAATTAGAGATTAGAGATTAGAGATTAGAGATTTGTGATTGACGATGTGGCCGCGTTTGCGATTGCGCTACGAGACTTGAGCACTGGGAAACTTGCGCTCGACCTCGCAGGTTTCGCGGCTTAGAAGCCGAACCTGCGGGGTCTTAAGCGCAAGTTCTGATGGCACGATTAGCGCCTAACGCGCTCTGAGCGCGTTAGGCGCTTGCACAAGTTATATGAATTAACTGACCAACTTCTTCTGATACCCGGTCATCCCTTGCGCGTTGCGAAAGCCAAAACTTTCATACAGTCGGATGGCATCGGCGTTCTCATCAAAGACACCAATCGTTGCTATGCCCATGCCGTGCTGCTTGAGTTGGGCCAGGCAGCGGGCGATGAGTGCTTTAGCAATGCCGCGTTTGCGCCATTTGTGGCGGGTCGAGAGCGATTGGAGATCGCCATGCTTTTGCCCAGTGCGCGGATGGATCATCTCATCGGCGCAGCCAATGACCACCCCCACGATTTCGTCTGACGCGGTATCCCATGCGACTTGCCAAAGGTCTAGCTGTTCTGTGCCCAAATAGGCGACAAAGTCTTTAACCTGCGCTTCAGTTGCGTTAACAGGCTCAGGCTCCGGTTTTTGTCCTTCATGCAACGCCTCGTAAATCTGCCGCATGTGTTCCAGTTGAGCTGGGTGACATTCAATACCAGCGGGCAGCTCAAAGCTGGGAATGGGTTCTTCGAGCGAGCGATCCATCATGTCGCCATGCCAAACAACATGGTAGCCGCGCTGTTTTAGCAGAGCTGTCTTGCCAGCCACAACATCGAAACAGTAGGTCTCGAAGAGGCAGTTTTCTTTTGCGGGCAATGTGGCATTTATCTCGTAGGTGCGGGTTTCGATCCAATCTTGGATTGCGCCACCGATGCCTTTGCGCCGCCATTGCGGCAGCAACACGGCATAGATGTAATGCCAGCGTTCGGTGTCGGATCGTTCTTCCCACGAGATCGTGGCATATCCGATGATGATGCCCTCGACCTCAACGACTAGGACATTTTGCGGATCGAAGTTTTCTTGGCCGCTCCAGTGCCGTTGCCGATCTTCGAGCGTGTCTGTGGCAACGCGGCCATCCAGCGGCCAGCAGATGTTGTTGATCGCAACGATCTGTGGGTAATCCGCATCCACGCGCAAGGTGCGAAAGGTCAGCCCTGGGATGGCAGGGGCGGATTTTGGCGATTGAATTGCAGTCATAGGTCCTCGTTCAATGGTTGTATTCAAAAGTGGGTTGCGGCGCATGGGTGGTCGCGTATCGAAGTAAAAATACGGATTGAAGGGGCGAAGATCAGCCCTGAATTTTTCGGTCTTACGCTCGATATCCAAATCGGAAAATTCTGCTGACTCAATCAAGTTGATGAGGTTGCCACAGCCATCTTCAAAGAAGACCCTCGTGTGCTCCAGCTTTACAGGCTCACCTCGAAACACCACCCCCAAGTTCTTGAGCCGGGTGTATTCGGCTTGGATGTCTTTGGTGAAGAACATCGTGGTCGGATACTCGGCATCAAATTGGGCTTTTTGATAGTCCCTGGCAGCCGGGAAGTGCATGGCTTGTAACTCAAGCTCGATCCCTTCGATCCCTTCCTTCGAGACAACAGTAAGCCACCTGAACGGCCCATCTGGGCTATCGCTCTTCTTTACAAACCCCAATATCTCCGTATAGAACCGAAGTGCTTTGTCCTGGTCATCCACCAAGACGCTGGCTATTCTGATTTCCATAGATTTCGTAGACCTCCATGCTGGGCGTGGCGCGAGGGTCAGGCCCGAATGGCTGTCTGGTGCAACACGACGATGCTTCGCAAGTTGCTGCAGCAACTCGGCCTCGCTGTAGTTGCCCGCAGACAGCGGCGGTAACGAAGCCGCATCCAACAGGGCGT
>JAYTNY010000414.1:0-6720 GCA_043748055.1 Roseobacter sp. | reverse complement strand
CATGGACATAGCTCCACAATTCGCCATTGCGCATCACCAGCGTGTCGCTCTCACCCATCGGCAAGCCGGTGTCGGGCACGTCCATCTCAAATTTGGCTTTGCTATTCCAAAAATCCTCCAGCGTGGGGAACCCATTTATGCCCGGTTGGCTTTGGGCCAGTGTGGGCGGGGCTGTGCTGATGGGGCTTGCGGTGGGGATGGCGGGCGGCGGCAGCGTTGGCGCAAGTGTGGGCATGGGTTGCATCGCCGCCACCAAGCGTCGGCACCCCATCAACAAAAACGCCAGCGAAAACAACGCCAACACAACACACGAAAGGTTGAACCCAGAGATGAAAGAACGACGAAGCATGATGGTGGGCCTGTGCTGCGCACAAAGCCTGAACGCAAGTTTAACAATGGCGGTGTGATTTGTCGAAGTTGGGTGGTTAACTCACGTTATACGCCACTACGTCAGCCCATCAGCGGCGGATTGTCATTCTGAAGGCGCTTCTGAGCTTAGGAACGCTCAACCGTATCTGCGCCTGAAGAATCTCTGGTACTGATTCAGTCAGCCAGAGATTCTTCAGGCGCAGGTTAACTTGCGTAAGCATAGAGTTGTGCCTGCGCCTTCAGAATGACAAGCCATACAGTATGACTTTGGACAAGAGATGTGACTTGATTGTGTTGACAATGTGCTTACTGCGTAACGTGAGTCAGTAACACTACCAAAACTTACCAATCGGATTTCGCAAACAAGCTCTTAGGCAACTACAAACTCATCCGTAATCTCCAGCGCTCGATCCACAATCTCCAAGCCCTCGTCTAGCTCCTCTTTGGTAATGCTCAGCGGCGGGTTTACAAAAAAGTTATTCCAGCGCACAAACGTAAACAAGCCGTTGTCGTTGAAGAACTTCTTCACCAGGTTCATCACTTCCATCTCTTTGGCTGTCGCGTTGTAAGGGGCCATCGGCTCTTTGGTGGCGCGGTTCTTCACAATCTCAAAGATCGTAAACAAGCCGATGTGCCGCACATCGCCCACGCTGGGGTGTTTGGCTTTCAGCTCGTCCTCGCGTTGCGCCAAGTAATGGCCCATCGTCGCGGCGCGCTCCACCAGCTTGTCCTCAATCAACACATTGATGGCTGCAATGGCTGCCGCACAACTCACCGCGTGGCCGCCATACGTCAGCCCGGCAAACAGCACATGGTCATCAAAATACTTGCCGATGTCCTCGCTCACGATGCAGTTGCCCAGCGGCAAATAGCTGCTGGTCAGGCCCTTCGCCATCGTCATGATGTCCGGTGCGATATCGTAATGCTCGCAGGCGAACATCTTGCCCGTGCGCCCAAAGCCGCACATCACCTCATCCAAAATCAAGAAGATGCCGTACTTGTCGCACAACATGCGCAGGCCCTGGTAATAGTCTTTCGTGGGGATGATGATGCCGTTGGTGCCCGTCACCGTCTCCACAATAATCGCGGCAATGTTCTTCGGCCCCTCAAACTTAATCACATCCTCAGTCTGGTTCAAGCACTCTTGCATAAATTCGGCTTCGGTTAAATTTAAGCGCGAGCGATAGTAGTACGGGTCGGGGATGCGCATGATGCCGGGTGGCTGCGGTTCGCTGGCCCAGCGGCGCGGGTCGCCGGTCAGGCCCATGCTTAGGGCTGTGCCGCCGTGGTAGCCGCGATAACGCGCCAGAATCTTGTGCTTGCCGCTCACCATGCGGGCAATCTTCACCGCGTTCTCGTTGGCTTCGCTACCGCCCAGCGTAAAGAAGCTCTTCTTCAAATTCCCTGGCGTAATCTTCGCCAATAGCTCGCCTAAAACACCACGAGACTCCGTGGCCGCATACGGGTTCACATACGCCAGCTTGTTTAGCTGATCCGTGATCGCGGTGATCACGCGCTGATCACCGTGCCCAATGTTCACGCTCATCAACTGGCTGTTGAAATCCAAATAGCGCTTGCCGTTTGTGTCCCACACATACACGCCCTTCGCGTGGTCTACCGGCCAGGGCGTATAGCCACCCTGCATGCTCCACTCGAACATCGTGTATTCCTTGTTCAACCGAATCACTTCTTCAGTACTCAAACTCATGGTTACTCCTTCTCACTGCAAACTGTTTTATCTACTCATGTTGCACAACAAGAGCATCTCTACTCTATCCAAAAGCGTCCTGAGCGAAGTCGAAGGATGCGCACTATGTCGAGCTTGGTTAGCGAAGTTCCGCCATGTCCGCATTCTTCGACTACGCTCAGAATGCTCTTCCGCGCAATGTGGGTTAACAGCTCACATTTAACAACACGATACGCTACGAATCAAACCCTCCGCATTCTCCGTTCCCTTCGCATCTCCGAGATAAATCTGACAGCGAAAATCCAAATGCCATTCACGCCGTTACGCACAAGCATTTATCAAGCATTTTCACATCCTCGCAACATCACAACACGCTGTCAGCAATTATTTCCCGCATCAAACCACATCTCTGCAAGGTATCTGCGATTCCGTCGAGAACTCGGCGGCACTTGCTCTAAGTTCGCAGAGAAGACGAAGGAATCCCTCATTGCACTCGACTTTAGTATGGGGTTAACTAAGACCAAAGTCGTAGAGCAACCCAGCCTTTCTTAGTAGATCGCTCATGAAGAAGTTCCTTTTTGCCTTTACCGCTGCGTTGCTTTCGCTAGCCAGTGCGCTAGGTGGCCTGCCCATTCGGCGTGTCACCGCCTCAACGGGCACAGAGAAGTCGGAACTCCCCCCTCCCGGTTTTTCTGCGCCCGACCCTTTTAACGAGGCACCCACCAGCTTCATCATCAAGTTCAAATCTTCGCAAGCCAAACAGGACAAGAACGCGCCCACCCTAAACGCCATTGCGTTAACAGAGCAACTAAGCGCCATCGCTGGCGAACCCCTCACCTACGCACAAGAGCTTTCGGGCGACGCACACCTCATCCACACCGCCAACGCCCTCACCGAAGAAACCTGGCTAAAACTGATTCGCAGCGCCAGCGCACTGGGCATCGAGTACATCGCACCCAACCGCATGCGCCAAGTCGCCATCACCCCCAACGACCCGCAGTTTGCGCAGCAGCTTAACTATCAGGATGTGTCCTCAACCAACTTCTCCGCAAACCTGTCAAGTGCCTGGGACATCATCACCGGCTCCACAGACATCGTCGTCGCCGTGGTGGACACGGGCGTGCGACCCGACCACCCCGATCTCGCGGGTCGCTTGCTCGAGGGCTATGACTTCGTCAGCAACACCTTTATCTCCAACGATGCCGATGCCCGCGATGCCGATGCCACCGACCCCGGCGATTGGGTGGACGACCTAGACCGCGCCGCATCCGGCAGCCCCCTCAAAAATTGCCCCCGCCGAGACAGCATTTGGCATGGCACCCACATTGCGGGCATTATTGGCGCAGCAGGCAACAACGAGACCGGCATCGCCGGGGTCAACTGGGTCAGCAAAATTCTGCCCGTGCGCGTCATGGGTAAGTGCGGCGGCTACGATGCCGACATCATCGATGGCATTCGCTGGGCGGCAGGCCTGCTGGTGCCCGGTGCGCCGCGCAATAAATTTCCGGCCCGCGTCATCAACCTCAGTTTGGGTGGATGGGGCTCGTGCAATACGGCTTATCAAACCGCCATCAACGACGCCGTGAACGCCGGGGCCATCATCGTCGTCGCCGCAGGCAACACCAGCGCCGATGCCGCAGACTTCGCCCCAGCCAATTGCCAAAACGTTATCACCGTGGGCAGCACCGCCCGCACCGGCAACCGCGCCACCTACAGCAACTACGGCCCCAAAGTCGCCATCAGCGCCCCCGGTGGCGATTCGCGCACCAGCGCCGCCGACAGCGTGCTCTCCACCGTAGACCTCGGCAAAACCGTGCCCATCACCCCCGGCTACAAAGGCTACGATGGCACCAGCATGGCCGCCGCCGAGGTCAGCGGCATCGTCTCGCTCATGCTCTCAGCCCAGCCCTCGCTTACGCGTGAGCAAGCACTGTTTGCGTTGCGCAGCAGCGCCACCGCGTTTCCGGCGGGCAGCACCTGCAACACTTCACTGTGCGGCGCGGGGGTCATCAACGCAGCGGCGGCGGTGCAGATGGCGCTCACGGCACGCTTCAGCAAAACCTATTTCGCCAATATCGTCAGCGGCGAATCGGCTCCCCCACCCGTCGAGGTCGCCATCAACAACGGTGATTTTGAGCAAGGCAACGTGATCTGGACCAGTCGCTCCTCGCTGGCGCTGGGCAATTTGATTTTGTCTACAGACAGCCTGCCAACGTCCGTTTCTCCACACGGCGGCAAGTGGCTGGCCTGGCTGGGCGGCGTCAATGCCGAGACCAGCGTCATCGAAACCACCCTGCAAGTCCCCTCGGAAGCCCCGTATCTCCTCCTCTGGAATCGCGTCAAATCCATCGAGACCGATTGCACCAAAGATGTGGCCTCGCTCAAGATCAATGGCAGCGATGTGGACAGCATTGGCTTGTGCGCTGGCACATCCACCCTGGGCTGGCTAAGCCGCAGCCTGGACCTAAGCGCCTACGCCGGGCAAACCGTGACGCTGACGCTGCAAGTAACCACCGACGATGCCCTCGCCAGCAGCCTATTTGTGGACGATCTGGTGTTTCGGGCGCAGTAAAAAGACTTGCTGGTAGCCGCAGGCTTTAGACTGCGCCCCTATACGAGTAACAACGGGCGACATCTCGGCTAACGTGGTTATTCATGTATTGGGCGCAGGCTGAAGTCTGCGGCTACCATAGTGACTGTGACCATGCGTAAACCCATCCTGCGCCAGCTTTTCCCGATAGACAGCAAAGTAAAACCCAGCGCAAACAAACCAGGGTTTTTGAAAAAACCTGGTTTGTTTGCGCGACGTTGCTTGTTGCTTGCAAGGGTGCTTGCTGCCATCACAATCACGACATCAACCTTGCAATGGCACCCGCTGGCCGCCCAAACCCATGTGCCGCCCGAAACGCTGGCTAAGTTTCACCCCAGAACCACCGACCAACTCATCATCAAGTTTGCCAGCAACACCCATGCGCCCGAAGCGCTAACCAGCCAAGTCGCAAAGCTGAACAGCTTTACTGGCTTGGGGCTGAACGACGTAGGCGAGGCTTCGGACGGCGCACACCTCCTCAAGCTGCAACAACCCCTGGATGCGAACCAACTGAACGAGCTACTGCAAAGACTGCGCGACAACGCCGTCGCGTTGGGCATCGAATCTGTCGCGCTGGATGAAATTCGCTACGCGTCCCTCGCCCCAAACGACGCAAGCTACAGCCAGCAATGGGATATGCAGCCCACCAGCGGCGGCAGCTACGGCATCAACGCAACGGCGGCGTGGGATGTGACCACCGGCTCGGCCAATTACGCCGTCGCGGTGGTGGACACAGGGGTTCGGCTCGATCATCCCGATTTGGCAGGCCGCACCGTGCAAGGCTACGACTTTGTGCACGACGCCCAAGTGGGCAACGACGGCAGTGGGCGCGACACCGACCCCAACGACCCCGGCGATTGGATCACCGCCGCCGAGGCTGCGGCGGGTTATTTTGCGGGTTGCTCGCCTTCAAGCAGCTCGTGGCATGGCACGCATGTGGCAGGCACCATTGGGGCCATTGGCAACAACGGCACAGGCGTGGCGGGCATCAACTGGCAATCCAAAATTTTGCCAGTGCGCGTGCTGGGCAAATGCGGCGGCTACGATTCGGACATCATCGCCGGGGTGCGCTGGGCAGCGGGCATTAGCATCTCGGGTGTTGCAGCGAATAAGTTTCCTGCGCGTGTCATCAACTTAAGTTTGGGCGGCTACAACAGCGGCTGCAACCCAAACAACCCCGACAGCAGCGCATGCAAATGTCCGGCGGAATGGCAATCGGCCATAAGCGAGGTGGTGGCGAAGGGCGTTGTAGTGGTGGTGGCCGCTGGCAACGAGAACGTGGCCGCCCGTGCGGCAGTGCCCAACAATTGCAGCGGCGTCATCTCAGTGGCGGCCACCAACAAGCAGGGCAACCGCGCCAGCTACAGCAACCACGACAGCAGCGTAACGGTGGCGGCACCCGGCGGCGAATCTTCGGACGGCATCCTCTCGACCGTGGACAGCGGCGTGCGCCAACCGGCTGGCCCGGCCTATGATGAATATGCAGGCACCAGCATGGCCGCGCCGCATGTGGCCGGCATCGTCTCGCTCATGGTGTCGGTTAATCCATCGCTCACACCTGCCCAACTCACGCAACTGCTGCGCTCTTCGATTACAGCATTTCCGGCGGGCAGCTCGTGCAGCACCACGACGTGTGGAGCGGGTATTGCCAACGCCGCCAGCGCCGTGTTGGCCGCGCGCAACAGCTTGCCCGTTACTGCCACGCCTGCCCCCACCCGCACACCTGGGCCAACCCCTACGATTGATCCGACCTTAACCATCAAGACATATCTGCCCGTTGCGTTGCGATAAAGAATTTGAGAAAAGAATTTTGCTTGACAAGCCTTCTTCGTCCGGTAGAATCTCGCCTCGCTTACATATAAGCGTGCCTCTGTAGCTCAGTTGGTAGAGCACACGACTGAAAATCGTGGGGTCAACAGTTCAAGCCTGTTCGGAGGCACTTGATCGAGAAGTTTTGTGAGAGCGTTGTGCTAAAATCTCGGTCGTTCAAGTTCAGTTTGCGGGCGTGGCTCAGTCCGGTAGAGCGATTCCTTGCCAAGGAATAGGTCACGAGTTCAAATCTCGTCGCCCGCTT
>JAYTNY010000413.1:0-7104 GCA_043748055.1 Roseobacter sp. | reverse complement strand
TTGCGAGGTGTAGGCTGCGTGCGGCGGCACAAAGAACGTGGCAGGCTCGTGCACCAGTTCGCCGTTCCAGCGAATCTCGCCCGAATCTTTGGGCAGCAGGCCCAGCAATGCCCGTAGCAGCGTGGTTTTGCCCGCGCCAATGCGCCCGGTAATAACAACAAACTGCCCACGCGTGATGTCGAGGTTGATGTTCGCAATGCCGCGATCTGAATTGGGGAAACGATAGTTGAGGTTGCGAACGGTTAAATGCTGCAAGGCATCCTGCGCACTTTTGCGCGGCGGGTTCAACTCAGGCAAAGGCCCGCGCAAATGCACTGGCCCGTGCGCCAGCAGTTGGGCGGGTGGGGCAGGCGGCTTGGCGTCGCTTTGCATGAGGCGAAACAGGCGGTCGAACGAGACATCCACTTGTTTGTAGCGCGCAAAGGTGCGGCCCAGGTTAAACGTAAAATCGGTGATGCGCGCGAGATAGGCCACGAAGAGGGAGAAATCGCCGATGGTGAACTGGCCGCTACGCAACGACTGGGCGATGAGCAACAAAATAATCCCTGCGTTCAAATTCGTCACGCTGTCGCTCAGCGAATTGAGCACCAGTTCGCTAAAGAAGCGCTCTTTCAGCACGGCCTTGCGCCGCACCTCGCCCAGCTTGTTAAATTGGCCCAGCATGGTGCGTTCCGCGCCGGCCACTTGCACGGCTTGCACTGCGCTAAACGTCTCGGCGATAAAGCCGTACAGCCTGCCGGTGGCACGGCGGGTCTCGCGCCGGTAGTTCTGAATGCGCAGTGTGCCCAGGCTGGTGATGACTGTGACCGCCACGAGCGGGATAGCGACGCTGAGCGTAACCAACGGGCTGATGCCCGCCATGATGACAAACGCGGTGGCGGCATACACACCCATGCCAAACAGTTGCATCAGCTCGCTCATAAAGTCGCTGATCTCTTTTACATCGCCACCCAAGCGCGTAATGGTCTCGCCGGGTGATGACGGCAAAGCGCGCGCGCCAGGTAATTGCAGAATGCGCCCCAACAGGTTGCGACGCAGCAAGGCCGCCGCATATTGCTGCAACGTCTGGTCAAAAAAGACCGAGGTGTAAATCACGGTCACGCGCAGCACTGCAGACGCCATCAATAAGACCAGCAGCCACCACAATTGCGGCGTAATGCGCCCCTGCTGCGTTAGCGTGTTGAAGCATTCGCGGATGATGAGGCCGGGGATGAGAAAGGCGAGTTGGCGTGGGATTTGCAGCACCACATCGGTGATGAACAAACGCGGCTGAAACTTGGCGAGTTGCCACAAGGCATGCATCGTAGAGATTGGGTTGGTGCTTTTCGCTGCATTCAAACCAACACCTCCTGCAAACCCGTGCGCAACAACTGCGAGAAGCGCGAGCCGGGGTTGGCGACGAGATCGCGCCGTGCGCCGTACTCCAGCATTTGGCCGTCTTCCAAAATCAAAATCTCATCGGCGCGCTGCACGGTGCCCAGGTGGTGCGCAATGATGATGGCGGTGCGCCCACGCAGCAATTTGTCCACGGCGCGCTCAATCAGTTGCTCGGTGGCGGGGTCTAACCGTGAGCTGGCTTCGTCCATCACGACTAAACCCGGATCGGCCAAAAACACGCGGGCAAAGGCCAGCAGTTGCGCCTCGCCTGCGCTGAGGCCGCTGTTGCCGCTGCCTAGTTCGGTGTCCAGCCCAGCGATCAGCTTGTTAAGCCATTCCATCAATCCCAATTCACCCAACGTTTGCAGAATGCGCTCGTCGGAAATGCTGGCGTCAAAAAACGTCAGGTTGTCGCGCACGCTGGCCTGGAATAGTTGCACCTCTTGGGTCACCAGGCCAATGCGTTTGCGCAGCACGTTCAGCTTCAAATCGCGCAGGTCTACCTCGTTCAAACTGATGTGGCCCGCGACGGGGTCGTAGAAGCGAAAGAGCAAACGTGTGAGCGTGGTTTTGCCGCTGCCGGTGCGGCCCAGCAGGCCCAGCACTTTGCCGGGTTGCAGCACAAAGTTGATGTGTTGCAGCACGGGCGCGTTGTCGGCTTCGGCGGCGTTGGCTTTGCCATCGCCGTTGTCGTCGTAGGCGAAGGAGACGTTGTGAAAGATGAGGCTGAGTGGAAGCCCCTCCCCAGCAAGGGGAGGGGTTGGGGAGGGGTTTGGCCCATCTTTAATCTTGCTCTGCGTCCCCACCAACTCGGCTACGCGCTCGATGCCTGCCGAGGCTCGTTGCAAATCGTCTAACTGGTCGGTGATGACGCGCAGATTGGACGAGAGCGTGCCGGTGTAATCGAAGATGAGATAGACCGTGCCCAGCGTGAGTGCGCCCAAGCCCAGCAACGTGCCACCCGATGCAATGGCGGTGGCATTGCCTAACGAGAACAAAATGATGGACGCGGCAAACAGGATGCGGCCCAGCAGCGCGGCGCGAATGCTTTTGTCGAACAGCGTGCGCATAAAGCTGAATTGCTGGCGCTGGGTGTAAGCCTCTGCGCCGCTGGCGCGAATGTCCTCCAGGCCAGAGAGCCGTTCCTCCCAAAAAGCGGAGAGATCGGCAGTGGCTTGGCGTTGCGCTCTGAAGTACGGCACAGCAATGTTCTTGGCGCGGCTCAGCACCACGACCACGATGACGGCATAGGCGGTCATCGCCAGCCCAATCCGCCAGTCCTCCCAGTACATCACAACCAACACACCGGCCATCAACACCACTGTGCCCAGCACCCGCACCACAAACTGCGAGAAGAAATTTGACATCGCTGTCACGTCGCCGTCTATGCGCTCAATCATCTCGCCAGCGGTGTGGGCTTTGTGAAAAGTCATATCCAGCGCCAGCGTATGTTGCGCCAGGTCGCTGCGCAGGTGGTTGGTGGCGCTCCAGGCCACGTCCTCGCTTACGTAGGTCGCCAGACCCGAGGCGATGTTGCCGAGAATAGCGGTGATGGCGAAGAGGATGGCGAGGGTGATGAGGGATTGGTGATTGGGGATTGGGGATTGGGCCGTGTCTATGAATCGGCGGACGAGTTGGGGGTTGAGCAGTTGCAGGCCGATATTGGTGGCCAGCAAAAAACTGAGGAGCGCGACTTTTCGCCAGTGGGGTTTGAGGTATTTGGCGAGCAGGGCGATGTATTGACGGAGGGGGAGGTTCACAAAGTGAATTGTAGTGAGTTAGAACTCCAGCCCCACAACATACCGCCACCAGTTGTGAGCGATGCCCCGCTCGTTCACGCCATCTACATGCGGGAAGCGCTGCATCCACCACAAGTGGTGTAGGCGAATATCGCCGTTGCCCCAGTCGTCGCAATTCAGCTTGCGCGCTTCGCCCGTTAAGTTGGGGTAGTTCAGCCAGTCATCCGCCGATGACAGCACGGCTTTGTTAAAGCCCCAGTCGTAATCGTTGCGGGAGTTGGGCGCGAAATGCACGTTGCCGCAGGCGGCCTGGCCGGGGTGCGAACGATCAAATTGCGTAAAGCGCTGCCACAAGTTCTCGCGCTCGGGCACGCCGCGAAAGACGTGCGCCATGATGTTTTCGGCCCTGTGTCCCAGGTCTTCTAGCATCTCGCCCACGCCGCGCTCGTAGTTAAAGCCCATCGCCACGAATTTGCGGCTGGCGTGTTGCGTGCCGGGAATCACATCCCCGTTGCACCAGATGGCGCCGCGTCCGCCCATGCAGCTCTCGAAGTAGCCCCCGTAGGGGAAGGCAAACATCCACAGCTCATCCACCAAATCGGCTTCCAGCTTTTCGATGAACTTGGCTTGCTTCAACAGATCAGGGTAATACGCCGCATCTGGCTGATGAAAGCCTGCGCGGTTGCGCCAGCAGCGCAAGAAGCTGTCGTCGGTGTAGGCAAAGCCATCAATTTTGGTCGGGTAACCGTCAATCTCTACGCGATCCACGATCTGGTAATTGACAGTGCCCCAACTGGCCTCGCGCACATCGCGGGCATATTCGGCGGCGAGTCGGTCGGGGTCGTTCCAGCCCAACACCTGGTTCAGCTTGCGCCCATTTTCTTTTTCGATTGTGGGGTTGTGGATGAGCAGTTGTACGCGTGGAGAGATGGCGTGATGCGTTTGGAGTTTTGAGGGTTGGAAGGTTTGCGGGGCTGATGGGTTGCGGTTGCGGCCAAACAGTTTTTTGAGCATGGCGAACATGAGTATGTGCGAAAGAAAAACAAAACCCGTTTCTGAATTCAGAAACGGGTTTATTTGTTTAAGCGGGCGACGGGATTCGAACCCGTGACCTTTTGCTTGGGAAGCAAATGCGATACCACTACGCTACGCCCGCAAGTTGGCAGATTATAACCGCGTTGCAGAAAATAATTTTACACAACGAAGGTGTAGGGACAGGGTCTCTCAACCCCTACGATTGCTGACCAAGCCCACCAACAGCCAGAACAACCCATACGTCGGCGTGAACTCGAAGAAGTAATCCAGCAGGCCGTGGGCGAAGAAGGTGAGCAGTGCCGCGTAACAGCTTACGCGCAACCATGCAGACCTGCCAGGTGGTGCTTGTAGGCTCGCCCCGTGCGAGGCTCGCCAGCGCCACCTGACAGGTCTGAACGTGGCTCTGGCCAGAGCCAGCATGAACACCACAAGCGAAATTGCACCGCCGAGCCCTGTATTCGTCAGCACCTCGATGTACCAGTTGTTGGTGTGAATAGCGGTGTTGAACGAACCGAGATTGAGGTAGGGGCCATACAAGTGCCGAAAATTATCTGGCCCAACGCCGAAGATGGGGTGCTGCACCCACATCTGCCAGGCAGCGCGCCACAGGTCGCGGCGGGTGGGTTCGTTGCGCACGCTGCGCGTAATGGGTTGCATAGGCGGTGCTTCATTTGCTGGTTGCACCAGTTGGGTTGATGAAATCACCGTGACGGCCACGTTCACGGTTGGATTGCGATACGTGCTGAACCACGACACATGCTCTTGCAACACATCCCACTGCAACAGATATGCGCCGGGTGCAGAGGGTGCAATAACACGCGATGCCAATGTGATTTCTTCGTCGGGCAGTACGTCATGGGGCAGATCGGTGCGCAGGCCGTTTAGAACCACGGTCTTATTTGTGGTCGCATCCAGCCAGTGGTAGCTGAGGCGAACGGGTTGCTCGCCCGCAGCCTGCCAAGCCACAATGCTGGTGTTGCGCAGGCGCACCGTCGCGGTCATGGCCTCGCCTGCGGGCAGGGTGATGGGTTGGGCGTCGGCAAAAATCTCGGCGCGAAACCAGGTGTCGTTGGTTTCGGACTGCAATCGCAGCGCCATCAGCGGATTAGCCATGAGGTTGGCTGCGACGACGAGTAGCGCAGCCGCCGCACCCGCAAAAGCCGAAGCCCGCAACGCAGGCAGCCGCCACGATAACCCCATCAACACAACCAGGGCCAACCCCATGCCCACAAATGCAGCCCGGCTGGCGCTGAGGATGATGGCTTGCACAAGAATGGCCGTGATGAGCGAAGTGACGTAGGGGCGAAGCACTGCTTCGCCCCTACCTGTGAACGCCGCAAGTGCGATGCCCAGCGGCAGCACGGCCTCCCAAAACATGGCGGCGGTGTTGGGGTATTCAAACGTGCCGCCTGCGCGAATAAAGCCACCGACATTAAATGTGTGCGTTTTGAACGCCGCCAACAAAACCCGGCTGGCGGGCCACCAAACCTCAGCCAGCGCCGCCAATGCCGAGAGCAGCGCCGCCGCAACCAACGCGCCGACGACGAGCCGAAGCTGAGCTGGGGTGCGCACGATATCGGCCACCGCAAAGCACAAGGCCATGCCGCCCAGGCTGCGCAGCGTGAACTTCCAAGCCGCAGCGCGCTCGGTGGGCGCAAAGAGCGCCGAGAGAACCAGCGCAAGCGCCATCAACACCACCGCGCCATGCACGGCGGTGAACGTAATGCGGCGCGTGAGCAACACGTTGACGGCCCAAGCCCCAAGCGCCAGATACAACACCGCCTCGACATTGGTGATGGCCAGCGGGCCGAGTTGCAACAACGGCGTGCGCAACTCGAAAGGCAGCGAGGCCGCCAGCAATACGATGAGCCACAGACTGAGTACGCGCAAAGCCCTCGCAGGCTTTCCTAAACCTGCGAGGGCTGAGTAATCTGAGTGCGCGGTCAAGGGCTGCATTGTGTGTTTACCGGGGCACCTTCTCGTGGGGCCACTTTATCCCACTGGTAATACCCCGACCCTTCCAAGCCAACTAACCGGATAACGTAGCCTGTGTTGTCTATAAAGTAGAAAAGCGGCGGTGCATTTTGCGCACAGGAATTAAAGCCCTGCTCTGCTTGCAAGGCCCAGCCCAGGCGTTGGCGCACTTCGGGGTAGGTGCGCCAGACCCAGCCAAAGCCGCGCCGGGGCTGTTGTTTGCCGGTAGGCGGGATTAAGCTCGGGTCGGCTTCGGGCGTGCCTTCGGCGTAGTTGTCGGCAAAGGTTTGCATGCCGCTGCTAAAGCCATTGGCTTCATACAAAACAACGATGGTCTTGCTGTGCTGGAACCAGAACATGCGCCCGCCCTCAAACACTTGCACCGCCGCAAAGGTCTTGGTGATGGAGCCAGCAGGGCAGACGGATGGAAGTGGGGTGATGAACCACGCATCGTTGCACTTCGCAAGCCTTTGGGCAAGTTGGGTAATTTGTGTGAGTTGAACGGTGCCAATGACTGCATCGTTGACTGACAACTGCACGTCTTGGGTCTGACCCCAGAATGCAGGCAAGGTGAACACCAGCGAGGCAGTTTGCCGCGTGACGGGCGATGACGAATACAGATACTCGCCCGTCTCGCCGGGCTGCGGTACCAGAACAGCACCTTTGCTGGCCGCGCCCTCAAACGACCAGGTGGCGGTAATACGTTCGCCCGGTGCGGCCTCGGTAGTGCTGAGGTGGAAGTCGGTGAGTTTGATGGCGGGGCGAGGCTTCACTGACGCCGTAGCGATCACCACGATGGTTGCACCCATAGGCTTGGGCGGCAGGTTTTGCACAGGCAATTGTGTTGATGACGGTATGGCTAATCGTTGCCCAATCTGAATGTTGCACTGCGCATCCAGCTTGTTCATCAAAATCAAATCAGCAAGGCTTACATTGAACCGAATAGCAATGGCGCTGCATGTATCGCCTGCAACCACTA
>JAYTNY010000412.1:0-2792 GCA_043748055.1 Roseobacter sp. | reverse complement strand
GATAGCTATGCTGGAACCTAAATCGCAAGACGCTGCGCTGATTCGAGACCTCTACAACCTCATTTTCTACTTCGCTGTTTTCGTCTTCATCTTAGTAGAGGGTCTGCTTATTTACTCAGCAGTCAAATTCCGCCGCCGGCGCGACTCGGAAATGCCCGAGCAAACCCACGGCAACACCAACGCCGAACTGACCTGGACGATTGTTCCCGCCGTCGTCGTCGGGCTTATTTTTGGCTTCACCGTCGACACCATGAACCGGCTCTCGGCCAGCGGCACGCTTGCCAACCCAATCGCCCACACCCACGCCCTGAATGACAAAGCCGCCGAGAAACGCGTGAAAGAAGCCGAGCCAGTTGATCTGGTGATCGAAGTGACCGGTCGCCAGTGGTATTGGCAATACAAGTATGGCGATGGCGAGGTATTGATCGACAGCAACAGCAGCCCGCTCATGATCCCCGCTGACAAGAATATTCGCTTAGACATGAGCGCCGCCGATGTCATTCACGCCTGGTGGATTCCGCAGTTTGGCCCCATGCGCTACGTAAACCCCGGCGAGAAAAGCTATGTATGGTTCCGTGTGCCCGAGGGCGAATACAAAGGCCAATGCAACGTGTTCTGTGGTGTGGCGCACGCCAACATGCTCTCACCAGTCAAGGCCGTGTCGCAAGTTGAATTCGACAAATGGTTTGCCGAGAAAGCTGGTGTAGCCAACGCCCCCGTACAAGCGGGCGACCCCGAACGCGGCAAAAAAATCATCTGGGAGACCGGCCCCTGCAAAGCCTGCCACTATATTGAGGGTAGTCCAGCCCAGGGTAAAGTCGCTCCGCGCCCGCTCACCCACTTCACCACCTACCCCACCATCGCCCAGGTCGAAGGCTTCGCTAACAACGCTGAGAACGTCGCCAAGTGGTTGAAAAATCCACAAGCCATAAAACCCGGCACCGCCATGCCCAACAATGGCCTAACCGAACAGCAGATCGCAGATTTAGTCGCATACTTAGGAACACTCAAGTAATCAGTTCTCAGTCTTCAGTTATCAGTCGCGGGTCGTCAGTTTTGAGTTGATGAGGCGATGATGAGGCGATGATGAGCAACTGAAAACTGAAAACCAACAGCTGAAAACTAAAAAAATGGCAAGCATCCCCATTCCCGTATCCGCTCGCAAGTCCAAGTCCACCTTGATGGACTGGCTCTCGACTGTAGACCACAAGAAGATCGGTGTCCTGTATATGGTCATGGCGTTTGCGTTCTTCATCGGTGCTGGCATTCTGGCGTTGTTGATTCGGCTACAACTGTCCGCGCCTGAGTTGAAGATCGTAGACCCGAACATGTACAACCAGCTCTTCACTATGCATGGCACGGGCATGATCTTTCTGTTCGTCATCCCCATGCTGGTGGGCGGCTTTGGCAACTACTTTGTGCCGCTCATGATCGGCGCGCGCGATGTCGCTTTCCCGCGCCTCAACGCCTTTAGCTTCTGGATCGTGCTAGGTGCAGCCATCGTCATGATGGGCGGCTTCATGCTGGGCACCATCGCCGAGTATGTGCCGTTTATGAAGGGCTTACTCGATAACGGCATTCTGTCCTCTAACGCCGCATGGACGGCCTATGTCCCGCTCTCCAACAAGGCCTACTCGCCGCAAATCGGCATGGACATCTGGCTGATTGGCCTGATCTTGAACGGCATCGGCAGCACGTTGGGCGCAGTGAACTTTTTGGTCACCGCCTACACCATGCGCGCCCCCGGTATGACCACCTGGCGCATTCCCATGTTCGTGTGGTCCATGATCGTAACCGCCGCCATGATTCTGCTCGCCACGCCCGTGCTCACCGCAGCCCTCGTCATGCTCGTGGCCGACCGCAACTTTGCCACCCAGTTTTTTAACAGCACCAACACCCGCCTGTGGCAGCACATGTTCTGGTTCTACAGCCACCCCGCCGTTTACATCATGGTATTGCCCGCCATGGGCATCATCTCCGAGATTCTGCCCGTGTTCTCGCGCAAGCCGCTCTTCGGCACCAAAGCCATCGTCATCTCCACTATTCTCATTGGCTTGCTGGGCTTCACCACGTGGGCGCATCACATGTTCGTCAGCGGCATGAACCCCGGCCTAGAGCGCTTCTTCATGTTTACGACAATGGTCATCGCCGTGCCCACAGGCGTGAAGATGTTCAACTGGGTCTTCACCATGTGGAAAGGCTCACTCCGGCTGGACACACCCTTGCTGATGTGCTTTGGCTTCCTCAGCACCTTTTTGCTCGGCGGCATCACCGGCGTCATTCAAGGCGCGGTGCCCGTGGATGCCTACTTGCACAACAGCTATTGGGTCATCGCCCACTTTCACTATGTGCTGTTCGGCGGCAGCGTGTTTGGTATCTTCGCCGGTTTTTATTATTGGTTCCCCAAGATCACCGGCAGAATGCTGGATGACAAACTAGGCCGCTTCCAAGCCATCTTCATGTGGGTTGGGTTCAATACCACTTTCTTCCCCATGCACATCTTGGGTCTGGAGGGCATGCCCCGCCGCATCGCCACTTACATGGCCGACCGGGGCTGGGCTATCCCCAACCTCATCGCAACGATTGGCGCATTTATGATCGCTGGCTCGGTGCTGGTCTTCATTTGGAACTGCATCAAGCTGCGTAATGGCGCGCCTGCCGGCAACGACCCCTGGGAAGCCAACACGCTGGAGTGGAAGACCGCCAGCCCACCCCCCGAGTACAACTTCGCCGAGATTCCCACCGTCAGCAGCGAGCGCCCGCTCTACGACGAGCGCATGCGGGTGTTGGAG
>JAYTNY010000411.1:0-8503 GCA_043748055.1 Roseobacter sp. | reverse complement strand
TGGTGCCACGCATTGCTTGTCCCGCGTTGCTCATCACGTCTGATCCGGCTCACGGCGGCATTACAAATGCCGAGCAAGCGAATGATTTGCAAACGCTGGTGCCGCAGTTGCAAGTGGCTCACATCGCTGGTGCCGGTCACAATATTCGCCGTGATCAGCCTGCGCAATTTTTGCAGGAGGTGCGTGGCTTCCTGGGTATCTAGCTCAAAACCTCACAGGTTGGCCCGCGAAGCCTATGTCACTCAAGGCTCTATGGGCTAACCTGTGAGGTTTATTTTCGTACCCCTAACACCATCATGAACGAATCCCAAATCGAACCACACCTCCAAGATTTAACGCTTGAAGAAAAAGTCTCGCTGTTGGCGGGTGCATCGTTCTGGACGACGATGCCGATCCCGCGCCTCGGCATCCCCGCCATGAAGGTGAGCGACGGGCCAAACGGTGTGCGTGGTGGCGGCACGTTTAGCGCCAAAGACACCAGCGCGGCCTGCTTTCCGGTGGCTATCTCGTTGGCCTCTACGTGGAACACAGGGTTGATGGCGCAAATTGGCGCGGCGTTGGGCGAGGAGGCCCAGTCCAAAGGCGTGCATGTGTTGCTGGCGCCTACGGTCAATATTCATCGCACGCCCTTAAACGGCCGCAACTTCGAGTGCTACTCCGAAGACCCGTATCTCTCGGCCCGCTTAGTAGTGGCCTACATTAAAGGGTTGCAGAGCAAGGGCGTGAGTGCCACGGTGAAGCATTTTGTGTGCAACGACTCGGAGTTTGAGCGCAATTCGATTAGCAGCGATTTGGACGAGCGCCCGCTGCGCGAAATTTATTTGCCACCGTTTGAGGCTGCGATCAAAGAAGCCAAATCGTGGGCGGTGATGTCGTCTTACAACAAAGTGAACGGCACCTTCGTCAGCGAGAACGCCAAACTGCTGCGCGATATTTTGAAGGACGAGTGGGGCTTTGATGGTCTGGTGATGTCGGACTGGGGCGGCACCTACAGCGTGGCCGACGCGCTAAACAACGGGCTGGATTTGGAAATGCCGGGGCCAGCGCGCTGGCGCGGGGCGCGCTTGTTGCAAGCGGCACAAACCGGCGAGGTGAACGCCGAGGCGATTGATGACGCGGCCCGTCGCATGCTGCGGCTCATTGTGCGAACGGGCGCACAAGAAGGCGATATAGATCACCCGGAGCATGTTTACGATAACCCGGCCCACCGCGCACTCATCCGCACCGCGGCAGCCGAGGGCATGGTGTTGCTGAAGAACGCAGGCAATGTGTTGCCGCTAAAGCCGGAGGCGTTGACCAGCGTGGCATTAATCGGCCCCAACAGCACCACCGCACAAATGATGGGCGGCGGCAGCGCGCAGGTGAACGCGCACTATGTGATTACGCCCGCTGCGGGCATTGCGGCGCAAGTGGGCGAACGTGTGGAGCTGGGCGTGGAGCAGGGCTGCACCAACTACAAGATGTTGCCGCTGCTCAATGCCCAGGCGCTGACGCGGGCCGAGGGGGGCCGAGGGTTTACTGAGACGTATTACGACTCGACGGATTGTTCGGGCGCTGTCACGCGCGAAGAGCAATCCAACGAGGCCGAGAAGATGTGGCTGACGGCCTTTGCGGCTAACGGTGGCGGCGAGCCATTTTCGGTGCGGCGCGTGGCGCAGTTCACGCCCGAGCAAAGCGGCGCGCACACGTTCAGCCTCACCAGCAGCGGCCTCAGCCGCTTGTTTGTGGATGGGCGCGAGGTGATTAACAACTGGGATAAGCAGGAGCGCGGCGATTCGTATTTTGGGTTTGGCAGCGCCGAGATACGGGCCAATGTACCCATGCAAGCGGGGCAGACTTACGAGCTGCGCGTGGAGTATGGCCGACAGCTCAAGACGATTTTGCCCGCCATGCGGGTGGGACATGTGCCGCCGCAAGATGCGGACGCAATTGCACGTGCGGTGGCTTTGGCGCAGCAGGCGGATGTGGCAATTGTGTTTGTGGGCACGACAGGTGAGTGGGAGACCGAGGGCTATGACCGCGCCGGGCTGGGGTTGCCCGGTGAGCAAAACGCGTTGGTGGAGCAAGTGGCGGCAGCCAACCCAAACACAGTGGTGGTGCTGCAAACCGGCGGGCCGGTGCTTATGCCCTGGCTAAACAAAGTGGCAGCAGTGGTGCAGGCGTGGCTGCCTGGCCAGGAATGCGGCAACGCCATTGCGGATGTGTTGTTTGGCCGGGTCAACCCATCGGGCAAACTGACGCAGACCTTTCCGTTGCGCGAGCAAGACCACCCAGGCTATCTTAACTACCCCGGCGAAAACGGGCATGTGCGTTATGGCGAGGGCCTCTTTGTGGGCTACCGCTATTACGAGAAGAAGGATGTAGCGACGCTGTTTCCGTTTGGCTTTGGCTTGTCTTACACTCAGTTTGCGTATGCCCATTTGAGGTTGAGCGCGGAGAAAATTTCGTTGAACGACACGATCTCCATCAGCGTGGATGTGACGAACACGGGTGAGCGCGCTGGGCAGGAAATTGTGCAACTGTATGTCCGGGATGTGGCCTCGCGGCTGGTGCGTCCGCAGAAAGAATTGAAGGGCTTTGCTAAAGTGGCGCTGGCGGCAGGCGAGACAAAGATCGTGACGTTGACGCTGGACAAAACCGCGCTGGCTTATTGGGACGATGCCCAACACGCCTGGGTGGCAGAGGCGGGTGAGTTTGTGGTGCTAGTCGGCGCGTCGTCTCAGGACATTCGAGCGCAGGCCAATTTTTGGTTGGCGAATGCGTAAATGTACCCACTGCCTCAGCCACTTTGTAGCCAACCCGCAGAGGTGCCTAAGTTTCGCATCAGGAAACGAGCCTATACTCCGCTGTCGTTATGCTCAAGACAGTTCAAAAAACATTCCAGGTGTTGGATGCGTTCACACCTGAACAGCCTGAATGGCGGCTAACCGATTTAGCGGTTCAGCTTAAAACACCCAAGACCACTTTGCATCCTCTGCTTACATCATTGGTAGATGAGGGTTGCCTGGAACAGACGGCTGAGCGCCGATACCGCTTAGGCATACGCGCCCTGGCCCTGGGGCGGGCCAAGCGCCGCCAAGACACCTTGATGACGCAAGTTCATTTTGCCTTGCGTGATTTGTCAAACGCGTGTCTTGGCTGCGCCCTCTATGGCGTGTTGCAAGATGATCGTATTGTGATTGCCGACTATGAAGTGGTGCGTCACATCTACGCCTTCATGTCGCAGCGGGTCTCAAACGATACGTCTTTGCCCTTACATGCCTCGGCATTGAGCAAGGTGTTACTTGCGCAGCTTTCGGATCGCGCGCTGGATCGAATCCTCGCCACGCATTCGTTTGAGCGATTTACCGCTGCGACCCTTACCAGCGCAGATGCCTTAAAGGCAGAGATTGAGGTTGTGCGCAGACAGGGCTATGCGGTGAGCTGCGAAGAGCAGTATCCCGGTTTATGCTCTGTTGCGGCACCGCTGTCAGGCTCGTCCAATCAGGGCATCAGTAGTATCGGCGGCATGGGTTTGGTGTGCCCAACCAGCCAGTTCAACCGCTGCAAAGATGACTATCGTTACACCGTTCTGGCTGCCTGCCGCGAGGTCTCTCGCGAAGCTGTTACAAGCACGGTTTCGTGACTCTGGCCTGCCCACACTCTCGCAAATTCGATCCACGCCTCAGCCCAAGCACGGCGTGGCTGCGCGCAGAATAGATATTTGCGCCAAGCCTATTATTTTTGCGTCCAGCAGATCTCAAAGTAACATGGCGGCTGATGTCACACAATCTACCGCCCTGGTACGACCTCTAATCCCTAATACCCATCCCTCCTCATGGCTTTCGATACCAACCACAACAACACTTTTGTCGAACTCTTCGCCATCGGCAACGAGCTACTCGTTGGGCAGGTGCTGGACACCAATTCGCACTGGCTCATCAGAAATCTAACTGCGGCGGGCGCGCAGGTGCGGCGCGCCGCCATGATCCGCGATGACTATGACGACATTGCCGAGCAATTGCTGGGTGCGCTGGCGCGCGGGCCAAAGCTGATTGTGACCACCGGCGGCCTCGGCCCCACCGATGATGACATGACCTTTCGCGCCATCTCGCGTACGTTAAACATCGAGCAAGTCGAAGACGCCAATGCGCTGGAGATGATTCGCCAGCGCTATGCATATTTGGCAACCATTCGCCCCAACTTCAACGCCGAGCTGAACGAGGCCCGCCGCAAGATGGCGCTGTTCCCGCGTGGGGCCGAGGTGTTGGCAAATGGCGCGGGCGCGGCCCCGGCGTTGGCGTTGCAAATCAACGAGACGACGCTGGTCTCGCTGCCCGGTGTGCCGGTGGAGATGAAAGATATTTACACAAATTCTTTGCAGCCAGTGTTGGCCCGCACCATTGGCACGGGCGGTTACGTGGAGCGCAATATTGTGTTGGACTTGGGAGATGAGAGCCGGATTGCGGCGGCGTTAGAGCAGGTGCAAGCGAGGCACCCGACGGTCTACATCAAAAGCCGAGGGCAAACGGTGGATGGCGAGCGCCGCTTGACCGTAGTGCTTAGTCGAGGTGGCAGCGATCTGGTTGCGATTCGAGACGAGATCAACACGACCGAACAAGAGGCGTTAGAGGGCTTGAAGCAACTGGGCTACACTGCTTTGAAAGTGTTTGAGAGCGAGTAAACTCTGTGCTAGTAAGGCTTAGTGTCTTATTGATAAAGACTTTTCACCACAAAGGACACAAAGAAAGCACAAAGCACACAAAGAGAACAAATGCTTTGAGTTCTTTGTGATCTTTGTGGTTAACCTTTGAAAATCAAAAATGAAACTTCACGAGTTCCAATCCAAAATTATTTTCGGCAAGTATGGCATTCCCGTGCCGCAGGGCGTGGTGGTGGAAAACGCCGAGGACGCGGTGAAGGCCGCGCAGAGCATCGCGCTGCCGGTCGTCATCAAAAGCCAGGTGCTGGTGGGCGGGCGCGGCAAGGCGGGCGGTGTCAAGGTCGCTACCACGCTGAACGATGTGCGCGAGAAGGCCGCCGCCATCTTGAAATTAAATATCAAAGGCCTGCCGGTGCGGCGGGTGTTGATTGACCCCGCAGCCGATATTCGCAACGAGATTTACCTGGGCATTGTGATTGACCGCGCCAACCGGCGGGCTACGTTGATGGCGAGCGCGGCGGGTGGCATGGACATCGAAGAAGTGGCGCACACCGCGCCAGAGAAAATTATTCGCGTGCCGATAGACCCCTTTGTGGGCTTGCCGCAATATTTAGCCAACGATGTGGCCGTAGCCATCGGCCTGCCGCGCGAGCATTGGGCCGAGTTCGCCAAGATTGCGCGCGGGCTGGCGCAGGCGTTTGTGGAGAACGATGCTTCGATTGCCGAGATCAACCCGTTGGCGATTGTGGGCCAGCCCGGTGGCGGCACCCGGCTGATGGCCTTAGACGGCAAGATGGCGATTGACGACAACGCCATGTATCGGCATTTGGATTTGGAGCCGTTGCGCGACCCGGACGAGGATAGCGAGGCCGAGAAAGAAGCGCGGGTCACCGGCATCAACTTCATCACGCTGGATGGGCAGGTGGGCTGCATGGTGAACGGCGCTGGCCTGGCGATGGCGACTATGGACGTGGTGAAGTATTACGGCGGCGCGGCCAGCAACTTCTTGGATGTGGGCGGTGGCGCAAAGGCCGAGAAAGTGGCCTCGGCGTTGCGGCTGATTTTGTCGGATCCCAATGTGCGCTCGGTGCTCATCAACATTTTTGGTGGCATTACCCGCTGTGATGAAGTGGCGAAGGGCATTGTGGACGCCATGAAGATTGTGGATGTGAAGGTGCCGATGGTGGTGCGCCTGGTAGGCACCAACATGGAAGAGGGTAAGCAGATTTTGGCGAGCGCGAATTTGCACAGCGCTGATACGCTGGGTGAAGCAGCCCAGAAAGCGGTGGAATTGGCAAAGGGCTAAGACCAACTTATTTCAGAAGTGTGAACGGGGGGTGCAACTTGATAGTTGCACCCCCCGTTTTTTGTTGCCGTAATACTTTGGTAAGGGACACGTAATATCTGGTTTATGAGTTCGTAACGATTGGCCGTGAGAGTTCACGTTGAGGTGAACTCTATGAAACAAACCCTAAAACTCTTTTTCGCAATTGCTACGTTCGTTCTATTGTTGTCTGCTTGTGCCACCGCCGCAGCGCCAGAACCCACTGCCATGCCGAAGCCAACAGATGCGCCCGCCATGGCTCATACCGATGCCATGACCAAGACCGATGTGATGGCTGGCGACGCCATGACCAAAGAGGCGATGGCCGGTGATGCCATGACCAAGACCGATGTGATGGCTGGTGACGCCATGACCAAAGAGGCGATGGCTGGTGATGCGATGGCCATGCCTGCCTGGCAGACGCTTGAACTCACCGATGTCGCGACCGGCAAAAATTTCAAGCTGGCCGACTACCACGGCAAGACTGTGTTTGTGGAGTTGATGGCGACCTGGTGCCCCAACTGCCGCAAGCAATTGGGCTTCGTGAACGCCGCCAAGAAGCAGCTTGCCAACGACAACATCGTTTACGTGGCGCTCAGCGTCGAGACGGATTTGGCCCCAGCCAAAGTGGCGAAGTATGCTAATGACAACAAGTTTGACCTGCAGTTCGCTGTGCTAAACGCTGAAGGCCTAAAAGCATTTAGCGATGCGTTTGGCCGCACTGCTCTAAACCCACCCAGCACGCCGCACTTCATCATTCTGCCCGATGGCACAAGTACGAAGCTGGCAACTGGTTTCGAGACGGCTGATAAGTTGGTCACTGCGTTGAAGGCGATTAAGTAATCTGGTTATGCACCACAGAGGCACAGAGCGCACAGAGAGAGAGAAGAATAAAAATCTCTGTGCGCTCTGTGCCTCTGTGGTGATTTTGCAAATGGCACAACTCCTCGAAGCATTTCTCCTCGGCAACAGCGCCATCTTGGGCAACGTGTGCATGTTGCCGTTGTATCCCGGCCTCATCGCTTTTTTGGCGGGCAGCGCAGGTGCAACAGGAGCCAAGCCACGCGCCGCTGTTTGGCTGGGTGCGTTGGTGTTGGCCGGTGTCCTCAGCATGATGTTGGCGTTAGGGTTCGTTTTATTTTTCTTCAAACAATCTTTCTCGGATGTGTTGGTTTATTTGCTGCCGGTTATTTATGGCGTGGTCATTGTGTTGGGCATACTCATGTTGATTGGCTTTAACCCATTCAACAAATTAGCAACGGCCCAAATGCCTATGCTGCGCAACAAACCCCTCAGCGCATTTTTGTATGGCATGTTGCTGGCCCCCATGACGCTGCCCTGCACCGGCCCGCTCATCATCAGCGCGTTTGTGCTGGGTGTGGGCAATGGCGGCGCACTCATCGAAGGGCTGCTGTACTTCTTGGCGTTTGGTCTGGGCTTTGGTTGGCCGCTGGTGGTCTTGCCACTCGTGGCTGCGCCGATACAACGCCAGTTCACGCAATGGTTCTCATCGCATTACAAATTGATTGGGCGCGTGGCAGGGTTATTGCTGGTGGGTATAGGCTTGCTTGGCATCTACACCGATTTTTTGTCGTGAGCCGAGTCTGTAATATTTTTGAAATATGCCAGTAATAAATTTAATAAATGATCTGAATACAGATGGAAGTGGCCCTCATCTGAGTTGCATATTTAGCAGAGAGGTTATTCAGAATGAAAATTTCCACGCATCAGTTCAATCTTGTCTCCAATTTATTTGACTTCTACACCCGAATACAACAGGAAGCGCGCAAGCCCAATGCCTACCTCTTACCCATCCGCATATTTTTGGCTGTGGGCTGGCTACGCGCCTTTGCCGAAAAGGCAATGGACCCACACTGGCTCACGGGTGAAACGCTGACCCAATTCTTCAACGCCCATTTGCATACGGGCATGCCATTTCAGGTCTATCAGAATTTTGCCCTCAACGTTTTTTTGCCCGATGTGGGCTGGATGGCAGCCATTGTCATGGCGGGGCAATTGTTGGTTGGGCTGGGGTTACTGGTTGGCTTACTCACGCCGTATGCCTTGCTGGGCGGGATGTTTATGAACGTAAATTTTTTGCTTTCAGGCGCACCCAACCCCAGCGCGTTTTACATCGTGTTGCAACTGGTTTTGTTGATGGGCCGCGCAGGTGAGGTGTTTGGGCTGGATCAATTGCTCCGCCGCCAACCTCGTTATCGGCAGCCGCCCCTCCGTCGGCGACCGGTATCAACCCTGCGCTGGGTCAGCTTGCTGTGTGCCGCCATTGCCGCGGGCATCGCCATCTTCGCCTTCACCGAGATCATGCACTTTGACCCCGGCACCAGCGTGAAAGATGCCGCTGCTGTGTTGTGCGTGTTGGCTTGTGTGGGCATGGGGCTATCGCTCATCACTTATTTTGGGCAGGCGGATTACCAACGGTACTAACTGGCGCGAAGTTTTGTAATACTTCTGAAATACGCCCGTAAGAAGTTTGAGAAATGATCTGCATACAGATGGAAGCGGCCCTCATCTGCGTT
>JAYTNY010000410.1:0-1748 GCA_043748055.1 Roseobacter sp. | reverse complement strand
CCGGGGTAGAACGCCAAGCTGTAGGCCGCTGGGAAACCCAGCAATAACGCTGCTGCCGTTGCAAAAAACGTAATCAACAACGTGTTAATCAAATGCTCGACATACGGTGAGTTTTGCAGCGCATTCGTCCAGTTGTCTAACACGGGCTGAAAGAAAAACACGGGTGGAAAAGTAAAGGCATCGGCCTCGGTTTTGAACGAGGTCACGACCATCCACAAAATGGGGAAGAAAATAAGAAAGCACACCAGCACCGTAAAGATGCTGAGCGCGGTGTCCGAGAATCGTCCGCGTGCGCTCATGCCTTCACCTCTTGTTGCTCTTTGCCGCGAATGACGCGAATAAATACCACGGTGATCAAGTTCGCCAAGATCACCGCAAACACGCCATACGCGCTGGCGCGTCCCAAGTTGTAACGCGAGAACGCCTCTTGAAAGATATTAAACGTCAGCGTGGTGGTTTCCAGCCCTGGGCCGCCGCTGGTGGTTACAAAAATCTCGCCGAAGATATTTAGCACAAAGAGAACTTCCAGCAACATGCCAATCTCGATATAGCGCGTGAGATGCGGCAGCACAATATGTGTAAATTGTTTGAAGCGACTCGCGCCGTCCACTTGCGAGGCTTCAATCAATGATCCATCCAGCGATTGCAAGCCCGCCAGCAGAATCATCATCATAAAAGGTGTCCATTGCCAGGTCACAATCGTCACGATGGAGGCCATCGGGAAATCGTTCAGCCAATCTATGCGTGGCCCACCCAATGCGGCAATTGTTGAGCTGACCAAACCAAAGGCCGGGTTCATCAGCATGTTCTTCCACATCACTGCCGAAACGGTGGGCATGATCAAAAACGGCGTAATTGCCAGCGTGCGCGCAATGCCGCGCCCCACAAATTGGCGATTGAGCAACAACGCCAACCCCATGCCCAACACCAGCGTCAAAATTACGACGAGTGATGAGAACACCACGCTATTCAACAAGATCGTCAGCGTGTCGCTGTCGCGAAAGAAATCCAGGTAGTTGCCAAACCCGGCGCTTTCTATGGTGTCGGGTCGCAGCAAGTTCCAACTGAAGGTGCTGTAGTACAACGTTAGCACCAACGGTGTCTGCGACAACACGATAAGATAAAAAACAGCAGGCGGCAACAACCACTTCAGGGCGTTTGCCCGTGTTGCAATTGGCTTTTTGGCGTTTGCGCTCATGGTCTGTTTGAGTGTCACGTACGCGCAATTCGGATTACACGTACGTGACATCTACTGATGAAATCGTTCGGTACTACTTTGGAGTTGAGCGGCAGCAGATTAACCCCAGTGCAGAGCATCCTGAGCGAAGTCGAAGGATGCGGACACGGCGGAGCTTCTCTAGCCAAGCTCGTCATAGAGCGCACCCTTCGACTTCGCTCAGGGTGCTTCTTGTTTGATTTTCTCTGCTGCGTAACCCAAGCTATTTAATGTACTTCGCGTCCTTCATCGCCTTCGTCGCAATCTCCTGGCCTTTGGCCAATGCCTCTTCAACAGTCATCTTGCCAGCAATCGCTGCCGAGATGTTTTGTGAGACATCGGTGCCAATACCCTGAAACTCTGGAATGCCGACGAACTGCACGCCGGTGTAAGGCACCTTGTCGCGTGTGGCGTCGGTGGGGTCGGCTGTGCGGATGGATTGGATGGTTACTTCGGCAAATGGCGCCGCCTTCAAGTAATCCGCGTTTTTGTAGGTGGACTCACGCGTGCCGGGAGGCGCGGTGTTCCAACC
>JAYTNY010000409.1:0-3465 GCA_043748055.1 Roseobacter sp. | reverse complement strand
CGGCATTGCTCCGCCGTTTGTGACCGGCGAGACCGAGGATTATTTGTGGCGGCCAGACCCGGTGGCCGATGTGGCAATCCGCAAGCGCGGCGCGATGCGCACGGATGCGGGCGGACCGATTACGATGACGACGGTCAATGACATCGTTGTGTGGCAGATCGAGTATGCCAACCTGGGCACGGCTGATGCCAGCAATGTGGTGATTACCGACGGCTGGACGCAAGGCGGCAACGGGGCTGGGCTGAACGTGACGACGATTCCGCCGCTCTCGTACACTCAAAGTGGCAAGGTGCTGACGTTTACTGTCGGCAACTTGGCGGCGGGCACGAGTGGCAAGATCATGATTGAGCTGGCGCGCAACTACGACAACATCCTTTACACCAACACCGCGACGATTACGGCGACGAGCGACAGCGACTTGAGCAACAACAGCGCGACAGCCGAGGTGAAGCACAAATTCATCCAGCCGCCCATCTTCCTCACCTTGCTGAACGGCACCACCTGTGATGGCGACTTTACAGGTGATAACGCGATGCTGGGTATCACGACTCAGGGCGCGACGGTGGACGTGTATGTGGATGGTGTGCTGACGATGACGTTGACAGCGGGTGGCTCCGGCTACTTCCGGCCCGAGATGGTATTGCCAGATGGTGAACACACGATCTACGCAGTGGCTCACTTGAATGGGCATGATGCGCTGGGCGAAGAGCGCCGCATCATCGTCAACAGCGCGCTCAGCTTCGATCCGCTCAGCATTCGCTTCGAGTTAGAAGGCGGGAGTGACTATCCCCCCTCCGATGACGAGGGCCGGTTGGACGAGAGCGGCTGGGACATTCATCTGTTGCCGAACCGGCTTTACACCGCATCGGTGCGGCTGTGTTGCGAATCACCAACGGCACAGGTGAGCTTGAACGTGAGCGGCACGGCGCTCTCGCTGACCGACCCGGATGGCAACGGCGTTTACGAAGCCAGCTTCGTCTCGCCACCCACAGGCTCGACCACGGTGACCTCGACGCTGACGGTGGAATGCAACGGCATCACTAGCGAATCGCAGTCGCAGGTGTTGATTGACCCGGATGGCGTGGTTTACGACATCAACGCCGGTGCGTTGCTAAGCGGCGCACAAGCCATGTGCTTGCAAAAAGATACGAGCAGCAGCACGTTCAGCGTTTGGCCTGCGGCAGACTTTGGCCAGATTAACCCGCAGACGACGAAGGCGGATGGCACCTTCAGCTTCTTCACACCCGCTGGCATGTATCAGCTGGATGTGAGCAAGAATGGCTATCAGCCGTATCGCTCACCGGACTTGCAGGTGGTTTCTACGCCGGTGCGGCACGATGTTCCGCTCACGCCGATCATTGCCGAGTCACCGACGGTGACGATTACGATTGGCGAGAATGGCTTTGAGCCAGCCGTGACGAAGGTTACGCCGGGCACAGTGATTGCGTTTGTAAATGCCGATGTGCGCGATCACAGCGTGAAGGGCAAAAAGGTGCCAAGCACCGCAAACGCCATCGAGACGGGTGGCTTCAACAGCGGGGTGCTGGGGCCAAAGCAAAGCCACACCATCAAGCTGACTGCTGTGGGGACATATAACTACGGCGACAGCACGAACCTGGAGTTGGGTGGGGCGATTGTTGTTGAAGGCACGAGCACGAGCGGTGGTTATCGAGTGATGTTGCCGTTGGTGCGCAAGTAAGCGCGATTCGGCGTTTCGCTTGAGCAGACTGCAAAAAACAAACCAGGTTTCTTTAAGAAACCTGGTTTGTTTTTTGCTGAACGCGAGGCAGGTGGCTTTTACTTCGCCACTGCCCCCGCCGTACTGATGTTGACGGGCATCTTGGCCGGGCTGGGTGCGCCAGGCACATAGAACTCGTCGCCGAAGTAGCCGTGAACGCCCATCTCTGGGATGTCCAAGCCCTGCACTTCGACAGCGGCTTCTACGCGGAACAGCTTGAGACCCATGAGAATCTTGAAGAAGACGAAGCCCAGGCTGGTGACAACGACTGCGATAGCGCCAGCCTCAACGACTTGCGCAATCAGTTGGCCCGCGCCGCCGCCGTAGAACAAACCAGTGACGTTGCTGGCCATACCGTTCCAGCCCGCGCTGGCGTCCAAGCCATTGGCGAACAAGCCGACCGACAACACGCCCCACATGCCGTTGACAAAGTGAACAGGCACTGCGCCTACTGGATCGTCAATCTTGGCTTTTTCCAGCCAGAAGGTGGCCAGGCACACCAGCACACCCGCGACGATGCCAATGATGGCGGCATCCAGGCTGTTGACAAATGCGCAGGGCGCGGTGATGGCGACCAGACCGGCCAGCATGCCGTTCACGCTCATAGCGGGGTCGGGCTTCTTGCCGCTGTGGACAAACCACATGTAGCACATGGCGGTGATGCCGCCCAATGCCCCAGCTACCAGGGTGTTGGCTGCGGCGTTGGCGGCCAGTTGCCCAAAGCCGCCGGTAAAGCCCAGCGATGAACCAGGGTTAAAACCAAACCAGCCAAAGAACAAAATGATAGTGCCCAGAATGCCGAAGGGCAGGTTGTGGGCGGGGATGACGTTGGCGCTGCCATCTTTGTTGAAGCGGCCAATGCGCGGGCCAATGACAATGGCTCCGGCTAATGCGGTTGCGCCACCGATCATGTGAACAACACCGGAACCGGCGAAATCTACTGCGCCGTTACCGAAGCCAGCGATTCGGCCCAGGTTTTGCAGCCAGCCGCCGCCCCACACCCAGCCACCCACCATTGGGTAGATGAACATGGAGACCCACAGACCCATCAGGCAGAAACCAGCCCACTTGATGCGCTCGGCGGTGCTGCCGGTGGGAATGGTCGCGGCGGTGTCCATAAACACCATCTGGAAGATGAAGAACGCGAGGATGCCGGTGTTGGCACCGATCCCCATCAACATGAAGCCACTGCCGCCCAAGATGCCCGCCTGGCCGAAGGAGATGAGCGGTGCGGCCAGCTTGCCCTCCCAGTCGCCCAGGGTGATGGGCGAGTGTGCCCACGCGCCTGCGGTTGCACCAGCGGTGGTGACTTCGGGCCAGGCAAAGTTGACGCCGCCGAACTGGAAGGCAAAGCCGCACAGCCAGTAGCCGAACGCGCCGATGGCGAACACGAGCATGTTCATGGCCATGGTGTGGGCTGCGTTCTTGGCGCGGGTAAAGCCCACCTCCACCAACGCAAAACCGGCTTGCATAAAGAACACGAGGAAGCCGCACACCAACATCCACATGATGTTGAGAGCGGTTTTGACTTCGCCTGCGGTGGCGGCGACGTCTTCGATCTTGGGCGGCTCGCCGCCTTGCGCAAAAATGTTAGGCGCGAGGCTGAAGAACACGCCGAGGGTGGCTACTGTGCCTGCCAGGCGCACAGCAAAACGAAACCATGAATTGTTTCGCATATTTCGCAAATTTTGCATGTCAAGAATTTCTCCTGTAACTACTTTCGGAAA
>JAYTNY010000408.1:0-3787 GCA_043748055.1 Roseobacter sp. | reverse complement strand
CTTCCCGCTCAACTTACTGCAATCCTTAAATGTCGTTTCGCCGTGGTTGATTGCCGCCGTCTTTGCGCTCTACCTCATCGCCACCACGATCTTTATCGTGATGGAAAACAAGGAACCCAAGACCACCCTGGCGTGGATTTTGTTGTTCTCGTTGCTGCCCTTTATTGGCCTGTTGGTCTACGCCTTCTTTGGTCGGGGCCACCGTGCCTTCAGCCGCGAACGTAAGCTGCTCAAGCAAATTGTCACCAGCGACACGCAGCCTAACCTGCGCGATCTGCTCAAACAGCAAGACGATTGCTTAGAGGGCGACCTGTGCCTCTCGCTTAGCCAGCGGCGCGTGGCCGAGATGTGCAACCGCAATTCGTATTCGCTGCTCACTTTGCACAACGACGTGCAGATTCTGCAAAACGCCTCCAAAAAGTATCCGCTTTTGTTAGAGGCGTTGCGCCAGGCCACGCATTCCATCCACATTCAGTACTACAGTTGGGAGTCGGATGCGTTCACCGAGCAGCTCAAAGATATTTTGATTGCAAAGTCCCAGGCCGGCGTGCAAGTGCGGGCGTTATACGACTGGGCTGGTTGCCTGGGCGGCTTACACAACGATTATCTGAAAGCCCTCAAAAACGCCGGGGTGAACATTCTGCCGTATCTAAAGCTCGGCCTGAATCAGATTCACAACATCGGCTACCGCAACCACCGCAAAATTGTGGTGGTCGATGGCGATGTCGGTTTTGTAGGTGGCATCAACATGGGCGAGGAGTATTTGACCGGCGGCAAGTATTTCTCCTCGTGGCGCGACACGCATATTCGTGTGCAAGGCGAGGGCGCTGCCGCGCTTCAGGCTGCGTTCGCCGTCGGCTGGTACAACACCACTGGCGAAATGCTCGACGACCCCAAGTTCTACGCGCATAGCCGACCCGAACGCATTGTGCCCATGCAAATCGTCTCGTCTGGGCCAGATTCAGAATGGGCCGCCGTGCGCCAGCTTTACTTCAAGCTCATTACCAACGCGAACGAGCGGGTGTTTATCCAATCGCCCTTCTTCATCCTGGACGATGCCATCTCCGAGGCCATCAAAGCCGCCTGCTTATCCGGCGTAGATGTGCGCATCATGCTCACTCCGCGCGGCGGCGTGTATCAGGTGCCCTATCGTGCCGCGCTCACCTTTTGTGCGGAGATGTCTCGTGCAGGCGCAAAGATTTATTTTTACAAAGCGGGTTACTTGCACGCCAAGACCATCATGGTGGATGGCGAGATGTGCAGCATCGGCACGGCCAACATGGATGTGCGCAGTTTCAGCATCAACTACGAGACCAACGCCGTGATTTACGACAACGCATTGGCAAGTGAACTGGAGCAGGATTTTCTCAACGACATCGAGAATTGCAGCGAGTTCAAGTGGTACGAGTATCGCAAAGAACCCTGGCTGGCCCGCTTTCGCGATTCGGTTTACAGGCTGTGTTCGCCACTGCTTTAACTCCCCTCGCTGCTGAGGAGAGAGGTCGCATCTGATGCGCGGGGTGAGGTGTCCTTGCGAATCTTCACGGCAAGCGCCCCATTCACCCGTTGCAATTCGCTTGGGCTAATTTTGATGAGGCTGCGCTCACTGCCGCCGCCTGCGTAAACAAATTCGCGCTCAAACACGCGCTCGTCCATCAGGAAAGTGGCCTCGAACCCAAAGGGCGGCGTGCCACCCGCCGGGAAACCGGTTTTCGCCAGCATCGCCTCGGGCGAGGCGATGCTCAGTTTGCTTAATCCCAACAACTGCTGCACTACGCTGCGGTCGACGCGGTCTTCGCCTTTCACAATCGCCACAACCACGCGCCCATCTTTTGTAACAAAGCAAATGCTCTTCACAAAGTCTTCGGGTGTGGCGTTGGCCGCAGCGGCAGCCTCGGCAACCGAATGAGTGGATTGGGCAAAGATTAAATGCTCGGCCTGAACGTTGTGCGTTTGAATAAACGCAGCGAAGCGCTCATGTAACGAGGTCATGTGCGACGCACCTTCTTCGCTACAAACTCCGGCACGAAACGTGGCAGGTGCGTCGCACATCGCACAAAAATCTCACACGCGCTTCTTAAACTCGCCCTCAACGGGGTCAATTTCAATTTTGTCGCCCGCTTCGCAAATGGCCGAGACTTGCAGCTCGTAGCCCGTGCCTTTGAGGCGGGCCAGCTTGGTCACTTTGCCCACTGTGTCGCCGCGCACCGACGGCTCGGTGTATTCGATCTCGCGCACAATGGTCTTGGGCAGTTCCACAGACAAAGCCTTGCCTTCGTAAAACGTCACCTGGCAGGTCATGCCGTCCTCAAGAAAGTTCAGCACATCGCCCATCATCTCGGCGTTCACCTCGTGCTGGTTGTATTCCTCGTCCATAAACACATACATGGGGTCGGCAAAATAGCTGTAGGTAACGTCTTTGTAGTCCAACATCACCACATCAAACTTCACATCGGCCTTAAACACTTCTTCTTTGATGCGGCCTTGCAACAGGCTTTTGTATTTCAATTTGACGACGGACGAGTTGCGGCCAGACTTGCTGAACTCCCCCTTCATCACCACCATCAGTTCGTTTCCTTGCGTAAACACGTTGCCGCTACGCAGTTCTTGTGCTGTTTTCATAATGGGCCAAATTATACGGGCGGGTAAATTCAGCTTCCACATGGGCTTCTTCAAGGATGTGAAACCACTCACGCTTAAGTAATTCCACTCTGAGTTTTCCGTTCAAAGATTCGATAAATCCATTTTGCCAAGGGCTGCCAAGATCAATGTATGGCTCCTGCAAAGTCTTGCCTGGCGACTGAAGTCGCGGCAACACATAGTGAAGTCGGCCTACGCCGACTGGGTTCCAGCCAACGTAGGTCGGCTTTGCTGCGGGGTTGCCCGCGACTTCAGTCGCCGGGCAAATTCTGTCAAACGACTTTGCAGGAGCCGTAGGATCAATGTAGCTTAGGCCCACAGATTAAGACGCGAGCCAGGATTTGACATCACAGGTTCAAGTTCGTGTCTTTGCTCGCACCCGCCCGGCAGTTTTGCGTGCTGCGCGCTTTGGCTTTGGTTTAGACATCGGCTTGTGCTTGCTCTTGGCTTTGCCTTCACCCACACTCGTACCGTCTTCAATCTCCACGCCAAACAATTCGCTCAAGTCCGCGCCGGCCAATGCCGATGGCTTGGTCTTGCTCGCCAACGGCACAACTGCGTTGGCGCTGGCCGCGCTGATTAGCTCTTGCCCATCCACACCGCGCAAGGTAAAGAACAGCTCCGGCTTGCTGTCCAACCGCGTGCCCACGCCGTAAAGCACCGCGGCCACATGCTTGCACATGTCTGCGTAATCCGGGCACGAACAATCCAGATGAATTTCCTTGGGCGATGGAAATAGTCCCGCACCCTTGGCCGTAATGTCGGCCAAAATCTCTTTGGAGAGTTTGCCTTGCAGCAAATCCAACAGATTCGTCACCTTACCTGCCGCTGTTTTTTTGAACTGCGCCCAACGGCTTGGGCTTAGCGCGTCAATCTTGATCTCGATGGTGTACAGCTCGCTGCCCTGCACCATCGCCTTTACCTTGCCTGCACTAATTTGCAGATCAATCACCGAGCCGTTGGTGAGATAGCTGCGCCCACGCGGCAGCCGATTGGCATAGTCGCTATACGCCTCCAGGTTGTCGCACCAGGCCTTGCCCCAAAAGGTGGTCGCAATTTTGCGCCCCTCGGGTCGCACCGGCGAAAGTGTCTTGCCTTGCTTGGCGAATTTGCGCACCGTTTGCTCGCCAATGCGGCGGCGCTCGGC
>JAYTNY010000407.1:0-7164 GCA_043748055.1 Roseobacter sp. | reverse complement strand
ACAAACAGACAAAACCTCACAACCCATCATCGCCGTCAATGATCTGGCAATTGCCTACGAAACCCGTGCGGGCGATGTGCGCGCCGTGCGCGATGTCTCTTTTGAGATATTTCGCGGCGAGACGATGGGCCTGGTGGGCGAGAGCGGCTGCGGCAAAAGCACCGTGGCCTATGGCCTCGTCAACTACCTGGGCCGCAACGGCAAAATTGCCCACGGCGACATTGTGTTTCAGGGCAAGAGTATGGTGGGCCGCAACGCCGAGGAACTGCGCAAGCTGCGCGGCAACCAGATCGGCATGGTCTACCAAGACCCCATGACCTCGCTCAACCCCGTCATGCGCATCGGCGAGCAGATGGAAGAAGTACTAACGGTGCACCAAAGCCTGAGCAAAGATGTTGCGCACAAACGCTGCATCGAGATGCTGACGCGCGTCTACATGCCCTCGCCAGAAAGCGTGATGGAGCGCTACCCACATCAGATCAGCGGCGGCCAGCAACAACGCATTGTGATTGCGATGGCGCTGCTCAACAACCCGGCCTTGCTCATCATGGACGAACCCACCACGGCGTTGGATGTGACGGTCGAAGCAGCTGTGCTCGACCTCATCGCCGACTTGCGGCGCGATTTTGACACCGCGATCTTATTCATCAGCCACAACCTGGGCGTGATTGCGCGCGTGTGCGACAAGGTGGGCGTGATGTATGCCGGTGAATTAGTGGAGACGGCCAGCGTGCGCGAGATATTCGCCAACCCACGCCATCCTTACACGCAAGGCTTGCTGCGCTGCATTCCTAGATTGGGCACCGATAAGGCTTCGAGCGTGCTGCACCCAATCCCTGGCCGCGTGCCTGCGCCCAATAGGCTGCCGCCGGGTTGCGTGTTCGAGCCACGCTGCCAATACGCCAAAGATGCCTGTCGCGCCGACAAGCCCAAGCTGGCTGCGCTCAGCACCAACGCCACGCACCTCAGCCGCTGCATTTTTGCCGAGGAGATTGATGCGACCCTGTGGACGCCACCAGAGGCCCCCTCTCCCGTCAGAACGGGAGAGGGGAGCGCAAACTCCCTCTCCCGTTCTGACGGGGGAGGGCTGGGGAGGGGGCCAACCCACGCCAGCCCTTTCTTACGCGTCACCGATCTGAAGACGCACTACCGCCACGGCGGCGGCGCATTAGGCCTGGGCAAAAAAGAATTTGTCAAAGCCGTAGATGGCGTCAGCTTCGACCTCATCAAAGGCAAGACGCTGGGCATTGTGGGCGAGAGCGGCAGCGGCAAAAGCACGCTCGTCAAAACAATTATTGGCCTGGAGGATGTCAGCGGCGGCAGCGCCGAGTTTGTGGGGTTCGATATTGGCATGCGCACAGGCAAGCGCGACTTGGATTTAGTTAAAGAACTGCAAATGGTTTTTCAGAACCCCGATGCCACCATGAATCCATCCTACAGCGTGGGCCAGCAAATTGAGCGTCCGCTGCGCCGGTTCAACATCGTGCCCAAAGACCAGGTGCGCGACGAGGTCATTCGGCTGCTGCGCTCGGTGAAACTTGATGAGCATTACTACGACCGCCTGCCCCGTCAACTTAGCGGCGGCGAGAAGCAGCGCGTGGGCATTGCCCGCGCCTTTGCGGGCAGGCCCGATTTGGTGCTGGCCGACGAACCCGTGAGCGCGCTGGATGTAAGCGTGCAGGCCGCCGTGCTAAATCTGTTGATGGAGATTCAGAGCCAACGCGGCACCACCATGATTTTCATCGCCCATGACCTGAGCGTGGTGCGCTATTTCTGCGACTATATCGCGGTGATGTATCTTGGCCAGATCATGGAGATTGGCCCGGCAGCGGCCATCTACAACCCACCCTATCACCCGTATACCGAATCACTGTTGGCCGCTGTGCCCATACCCGACCCTAGTGTGGAGCAAAGCCACATTCGCTTGCAGGGCAGCGTGCCAAGCCCGCTCAACCCACCCAGCGGCTGCCGCTTTCACACCCGCTGTCCTCGTCGCGCCCTCGCGCCCCAGGGTGGCCTCATCTGCGAGCAAAAAGAACCGCCCTGGCAAACCAAAGGCGATGGGCACCAAATTTATTGCCACATTCCGCTGGAGGTGTTGCAAGAGTTGGAGCCAGCAGTAAAAGTTGGCGCACCCGCAACCTTGTAGGTTCGGAACCCTGAGAGTGCGACCAAGTATGTTGTAAGGGCAAGGCAAACAAAAAAGGTGCCAGGCATTGGCGATAGGAATCGCTGAAATGCCTGGCACCTAGTTACGCACCAAAAGAGTTAATGGTTAGCAGATGCCAACGAACTCGTCTAAGTTCACCATCCACTCGCTGTCTTCCACTGTCTCGGGGATGGGGAAGCCGTTGAAGGGCGAACCGACGTTGTAAACATACGCACCGCAAGCCTTCAGCACCAGACGATCGCCAATCTTTAGCTCAACCGGCGAACGCATCTCAAACATCGTATCCATGCTGTCACAGGTGGGGCCAGCTAAGCGATAGGTGCGCAGACCCAGCGGGCGCGTCTCTCGAATCATCGGCTGCACTTGCGGGCGAATGCCATCCGGAATTTCGTACAGGCCGGTGAACACGCCGCCATCCAAATACAGCCACGTCTGCCCGTCGGGGCGCTCGGCAATGCCCGTAATTTCGAGCACCATGTCGGCAGCGGTTGCGCTCACGCCACGCCCCGGCTCCAGAAACACGCGCTTGGCACCCGGCACGCATTCTTGCAACATTGGCAGCACCACAGCCGCCACATCGCGCGGGTGCATGACAGGGTTGAAGTAGGGTGCAGGGAAGCCACCACCCAAGTCAATCAAATCAAGATCGAGGCCAGCTTCTTGCGCCATCTGCCAGGCAGGCGCAATGGCACGCAGGGCCTCGGCCCAGGTGTCGGCGCGGTTGCATTGTGAGCCAACGTGGAAAGCCATGCCCACTGGCTTCAGGCCCTGCTCTTTCGCCAGTTTGAGGAGGCTGACGGCTTTGAACGCCTCGACGCCAAATTTGTGTGTGAGGGGCCAGAGTGCGCCAGCGTGTGGCACGGTCATGCGCACATAGACTTCTAACGGCAGGCCAGATGACTGAGTCATCGAGGCTAGCTTCTCCACCTCGGCCTCGCTATCAAATGCGAAGTGCGTCACGCCCATCTCGATGGCGGCGCGGATGTGCGAAAGCTGCTTGACGGGGTTGCTGTAGTAAATCTGGCTGCCCTGCACACCCATCTGCACCAACGATTCGATCTCCGCGCGCGAAGCCACCTCAAAATACGCATCTTTGACGTGCGAGAGAGCTTCGAGCAACGCAGGGTGCGGGTTGGATTTAACGGTGTAACCCACCATCGCGCCGGGGAAGGCACGTTGAATAGCCTGGTAATTGGCTACCGCCCGCTTGGGCGACAGGATGAGGCCGGGCGACGGAATCTGCCAGATGGGATGCGCGGCAGGAGTGGCCTGGTAAACCGCAGCCATGCTTGCAAATGACTTCGGCGTAACAACGGGGCTGCGACGGGTTGAAACGCCTTTGCGAGATCCTTCGATCTTCTCGCTTGTCTTATCCGAATTCTTTGAATCTTGAATGCGAACTTCGTTCATCTAGTAATTAACTAATTTCCTCCGAGTTAGAACACCGCAGCTTTTTGTGTATCGTTTTTTGCTGCGGACCAACAACAAAACGGGCGCGAATATAGCATCCGCGTGTGAAATGTAAATGATGTGGCACTGACAATTTGCAGAAATTTAAGGTTACGTGGGCAGAGTGACGCGGTGCGACCAAAGAACGAGTTTGCCGATAGATAATGCGATGCATGTATACCGAACCTCTTTCACATTGGCAGACATCGTTTAACACGCGCGCTGCGGCCAGCCGCGATTTGCCGCAGACCGCAGATGTAGTGGTTGTGGGCGGCGGTGTTGTAGGCACTTGTGCTGCCTACTGGCTGGCGCAAGATGGGGCACGCGTGGTTCAACTCGAACAACACACCTTTGCCAACGGCGCAACGGGACGCAACGGCGGCTTTGTCACGTTGGGTACAGCGGAGTCATACGCAAGCTCCATCAAACGCAACGGCAAAGCCAACACGGATGCGATTTGGAAGCTGACATTAGAGAACCGCAACCTGATGCGACAGGTGTTGCGCGAGGAGCAATTGCAGTGCGATTACCGAGAGCCGGGCAACGTGTCGCTGGCGCTGACGGAGGAGGAATACATTGACGCAATCTACAACGTGAGGATGATGAACGCGTTTAGTATTGAGGCCGACTTGCTGGATCGGCAGCAATTGCAATCCTTGATTCGAACGGAGCTAGGCCCGGATATTCAGGGTGCAACCTACAAGCCCGATACCGGTTTGCTGCATTCAACAAAATTTGTGAATGGCTTGGCAAGCGCAGCGCAACGACTGGGCGCAATTGCGTGCGTGGCAGAAGCACAAGCGTTTGAAGCAATGGGCGAACATGTGCGCGTGAAGACATCGATTGGCAACATCGAGACGAAAGGGCTGGTGATTGCAGCCAACGCCTGGACGAGCCAACTGCTGCCCGCCTTAAGCAGCAAGATGCGGCCCGTGCGCGGGCAAGTAGTGAGTTTTGCGCCGATTGCGCCCGTGTTTGGGCCTGGCATGGGGGCCAGTGTGACTCCGGCTGGCGAATACTGGCAACAAACACCGACGGGCGAGATTGTGTTGGGCGGCTGTCGCTCGGTGCGGCCCGACCGCGATGAGAATTTAATCAGCAACGACACGACTGACGACGTGCAAGCTGCGCTAGAGCAAGTGTTGCCCAAGCTGTTCCCTAAGTTGGTTGGGTTGCGCGTGGCCCAGCGTTGGGGCGGGCCGATGGCGTTTACGCCAGATTATTTGCCGATTGCAGACTGTATCCCCAGCCTGCCCAACGCTTGGTTTGCAGGCGGCTTTTGTGGGCACGGCATGCCGTTTGGCATGGTCTTTGGCAAACTGCTGGCGCAGGCAGCGTTGCGTGGACAGAAGCCGGATGAACTTGCGCCGTTTGCAACAACAAGAACCACGCTACGCTGAGTTCAAAATCATGAAAACCCGAATTACCAAAACCCAAAAGCAAAGCTACGACGAGAACGGCTTCATCATCATCGAAGATTTTTTAACACCCAAAGAGTTGAAGCACTGGCAGAAGACGACGGACGAAGCGGTGCAGCAGCGGCTGGAGTCTCGGCATGGGCTGAACAACCAGGCCAACCCGGATGAGTATTACGCCCAGGTATTCGTGCAAGCCATCAAGCTGCTAGAGACGCACGCGGGCATGGCCGAGATCATGCTGGACGAGCGGCTAGGCAAAGTGGCTGCGGCGCTGGCAGGCATAGATGGCATTCGCATTTGGCACGACCAGGCGCTTTACAAAAAGCCGTATGGCAACCCCACCGGCTGGCATCTCGATAATCCGTATTGGTCGTTCTCATCGCGCCAGGCTATTTCGCTGTGGATGCCGCTGGACGATGCCACGCTACAAAACGGCTGCTTGTACTACCTCCCCGGCACACACAAGACCGCACGCTACGACAACAGTGGCATCGGGGCCAACATCGGCAGCTTGTTTAAGGTTTACCCAGAGTGGCTAAAAATTAACAGCGTCGCCGTGCCTGCCAAAGCAGGCAGCGTCGTCTTCCACAACGGCCTGGTGGCGCACGGGGCTGGGGCCAACATGACCAACAAGCCCCGCCGCGCCATGACCTGCGCCTACATGCCCGATGGCAGCACCTTTAACGGCGCCAAGAACGTGTTGCCCGATGACTATTTCAAATCCCTCAAGATTGGCGATGTACTGAATAACAACAAGATAAATCCATTGGTATGGAGGAGGTAATTGGTAAGTAGTAATTACCAATTACTACTTACCAATTACACTTACGAGTATGTGGTTCTTCCGCTCCCCCACCATCGTCTTTGGCGAAGAGGCTCTGCTTCACATTCGAGAAATCAAAGGCCAGCGCGCCTTTGTCGTGACCGACAAAAATATTCAACAGGCTGGCTTGGTTGCGCCGGTGCTGTTTCAACTTGGGCATGCAGGCATGGCGGTGCAGGTGTTTGATGAGGTCGAGGCCGAGCCAACGGTAGCTCACATCAAAACCGGCACGCAGGCGATGGATGCATTCGACCCCGATTGGATCGTCGCTATCGGCGGGGGCAGCGTGATGGATGCGGCCAAAGCCATGTGGATTCTGTTGGAGAACCCAGATATCGATCTGCTCTCGGTCAGCCCGCTGGAGCCGATTGAGATTCGCAATCGTGCAGGCCTAATCGCTGTGCCCACCACAGCAGGCACCGGCAGCGAGGTCTCGTGGGCCATCGTGCTAAGCGATCCCGGCGATGACGCCAATCCACCGCGCAAAGCCGCCAGCGGCCACCCGCTGGCGATGCCCGATTACGCCATCGTCGACCCAATGATGACGGCAAAGCTGCCCGCGTCGCTGACCGCCGACACTGGCATGGACGCGCTAACGCAAGCGATCGAAGCCTACGTGACCACGTGGAGCAACGACTTCACCGATGGTCTGGCGCTCGTCGCCACCAAACTGGCTTTTGAGTATTTGCCACGCGCCTACGCCAACCCCAGCGATGCCGAGGCCCGCGAGAAAATGGCAAACGCGGCCAGCATCGGCGGGTTGGCCTACATCAACAGCATGGTGGGCGCGGCGCATTCGATGGGGCATGCGTTGGGCGCGTTGTTGCACTTGCCACATGGGCGCGCAGTGGGGCTGTGTCTGCCGTATGTCATCGAATACAGCGCCAGCCCACACCGACCAGATGATGTGATGACGCGCTACGCTGACCTCGCACGCTTCATCAACTTGCCCGCCAACGATATAGATACTGAACCCAGCGCTGCCAAAGCACTGGCAGAGAAAGTGCGTGCATTGCTCACCGAACTCAACCTGCCGCTTACCCTCGAACAAGCAGGCATTACGCGCGAACAGTTTGACGACGTTCTCGATGATTTAATCGACAATACCATGAGCGACACCGTGCTGTTCACCGCCCCGCGCCAACCCAGCGAGGATGACTTGCGACAGTTGTTTGAGTGTGCCTTCACAGGAGAGAGTCCTGAGTTCTAATCTGGACTTTGTCCATCAATAGTCGAAGAACGAAAGCAAGGCAAGCTCCAACCAGCTGTTGACGGAGTGAAGATTGGAGGGATACCTTGCAAGA
>JAYTNY010000406.1:0-7502 GCA_043748055.1 Roseobacter sp. | reverse complement strand
AGCAACCCAGATTGCCCATATCAGTGTTGCCGGACTGGCATCTTTGATAGACAAATCATTATTACAACGAACTGTTTCAGGGCGCTACACCTTGCACGAAGTTGTTCGCCAATATCTGTATGAAAAGTTGACTTTATCGAATGAAAAAGAAAATACAAGGTGCGAACACTATGATTATTTCCTGGCTTTAGCCCAATCGGCAGACCGTGCCATTCTTGGGCCAGATCAGTTTGTCTGGGTACAGCAGTTGGAAGCCGAACACGACAACTTGCGTGAGGCATTGGAATGGTGTCAGGGCAGTTCGCATCGAACTGGGTTGGGGCTGAAGTTAACAGGCGTATTGACATGGTTCTGGTTTCTGGCTAACTCCTGGCACGAAGGATATCGTTGGGCCAAGTATTTTGTCACGCAGCCGCAATCACAAGACAGTAGTCTTTTGGAGGATCGAGCCATAGCACTCTTTGCTGTCGGAGGAATGGCGCTCGCCATGGATAACTACGAAGACGCTATTCCATGTATAGAGGAAAGTATCCATATTCTCCGGAATTCGACCGACACGATGCATCTAGCACGATCACTATGCGGACTTGGAATTGCACATCTTTATCAGGCCCAGTATGAACAAGCACAATTAGATCTTGAGGAAAGCATCGTGCTGTTCCAGCAGATAACCGATGAACATGGCGGCCTCTTTGCAAGCGCTTATCAGGGTGAGGTTTTTCTATGTCTGGGTCAATACGAACGTGCTTGGTCTACATTGCAGGAGTGCTTGAAGCTCAATCAACCGCTAGGTTACACGATTAGCTGGTTACAGACATTGATTAATCTAGGAAGGGTAGAACGTACACTTGGTAGAAGCGATAAAGCGTTGGAGCACATTCAAACCTGTTTTCAAATTGCAGATCAATTCGGTATTTTGCGGTTTAAGTCGCAGGCACTCAGCAATTTGGGCTGGCTTGCGTTACTCAAGTCAGCATTTCAGGATGCCAAGGAGTTCTTTCAGAGTGGTTTAAAAAATTATTGGCATCTGTTCGATTACATGGGTGTGGCTGAATCTTTGGAGTGTTTGGCCTTGATAGCTTCCGAATATTCCGACTGGACACATGCTGCATTTCTACTCGGTTCAGCAAAAGATCTGCGCAGCAAAATAAATGTGCCAGTTCCTATCGAATATCGAGTTCGATTGTTGTCATTAGAAGAGATGCTCCGAAGAAATCTCACTCCCGATGACTTTCTGAGGTTTGAAGAAAGCGGACGATCAACAACAATTGCTAGAGTCGTCGCCTCGCTACTGAACCAATCGTCATGATGTCCCCTTAAATTATCGCTTTAGCGCCGCTCGGATATTTGCCAAGTGCTGAAAGCTATGCCGCAGCGCATGATCCTCGATGAAAAACTGTGCTGTCAGTGGCGCATTGGCATTAAGTGAAATCGTGGCCGCCCTGTCCAATTGTTCATTGGTAAATCCTCGCACGCGCTCGGCGGCGCTCTGGCTGTTTTCGCGCAACAGGGCAATGGCGGCATGCTGACCGATGTCACGGTGATCGTGGGCGTGTTGTGCATTCATCTGGGCAACGACTTCCCAATCGACCCCCACAATTGGTTTGCCTGCGGCGATGTCCTGGGCCAAATCTATTTCGAGCGGATATAGGTTCGCGACGTGATGCACCAGCACGCCGACGGTGCGGTCATCAGTAAGAACCATTACCTGCCATTCCGCATCGGACAGTGTTTCGGCGAAGTCGGCGAGCGATTGTGCGCCGTGTTCGATGCGGTCGGCAAGGGTGTCGGATCGGGTATGCATTCCTTTACGGATTTTGGTACATTACACAAATATCTACCTGTCGAAGGACTGCGCCGTAGCTATTGGTGTCGGCACCGGTCTTGGATTTCTACAGTCCATCACGTTGCCCCGGCAGCGGCAAATCTGTCCATAGCTAACACAGTCCCTGAACGGCCCAGTGGGAGGTGTCCACCTAAAAGCCACATGGCTGCTTGCGAACACCGGCTTCCCGGAAACTCCAAGCAGTGTGAGACTCGATGCCAACAAGACACAAAAGATCAACAACCTTGAGATTTTCAACATAATTTCCTCCTATAAGTAGACAAGCCCCCGATCTGAAGACACCTGACACGCCAAGTGCAATACTTGGTCGCTTTCAGATGCCTCAGACACACTTACACTGTATGGCAGCGGTATTGTCAAAATCAACGTTCATGTTTGTCAAAAGCTTTGACACTTACTGCGTTGCGAACACAGAGCGCATGAAGTTAATGATGGCGATTCCATTGAACTATCTTTCAATATGAAATTCAACAGACAAAATGTCAAATTTCAACATCAACCTATAATTCCACCATGCTCTACGAAAGATTTGTGGCCCGCCGAATTCAAGATTCGCTGACCGATACGCCCGTGACCTTGATTCGTGGGGCCAGACAATGCGGCAAAAGCACGCTGGCAAAGTTGATTGGAGATGCGTTGCAACCGCCCGCCACCTACTTCACACTGGATCGCGTGTCCACAGCCGATGCGCTGAGACAGGCTGGCCCGGCGTTCTTCGAGCCGTATCGAGATCGCACCATCGTCATTGACGAAGTGCAGCGCAACCCGGAAATTTTTCTGCATGTCAAAGTGAGCGTGGATGAGTTGCGACAACCTGGGCGATTTATTCTGACGGGTTCGGCTGACCCGCTACAAATGCCCAACCTGGGCGATTCGCTGGCTGGGCGCATGGCGATTATTGAGTTGCATCCGCTCTCGCAGGATGAGTTGGTGGGCCAGCCTTCGCAGTTTATTGATGCGCTCTTCTCGAATGATTTTCGACCACAGGCTAAAGCCGATGGGCAGCTATTGAGCCGATTGGTAAAAGGTGGATACCCTGAAGCGGTGGAGCGCAACGATGACGAACGCCGCATGCAGTGGTTCGAGAACTACGTCAACATTTTGGTGGATCGTGATGCGCGCAACATCCAGAACATTCAACAGCCCGCCGATTTGGAGCGGTTGCTGCGGATGTTGGCAGCACAGTCGGCCAGCCTGTTGAACTATTCCAGCTTGGCGCGCACACTGGGGTTGCCCAATGCCACCTTAAAGTCGTACTTCACCCTTCTGCACAAGTTGCTTATCGTGACGACGCTGCCAGCCTGGTTTGTCAATGCCTCTTCACGCATCACTAAATCACCCAAGTCTTATTTGTGCGATACCGGGTTAATGACGTATTTGCTCGATCAAAGCGTAGAGCGATTGCCGCTGATGTCCTCATCCAACCAACTGGGCGGCATGACCGAGACATTGGTGGTGAACGAACTGTTGAAGCAGATGGGATGGAACCGAACACGGGTGCGCCCTTTTCATTTTCGGTCTCATGCAGGCAACGAAGTAGATGTGGTGCTGGAGGGGCCAGCAGGCCGCGTGGTAGGCATTGAGGTGAAGACCACCAGCAACCCAGGCCCACGCGACTTAAATGGGCTGCGTGCAATGCGAGAAGAAGCGGGAGATCGTTTTTTGCGCGGCGTGTTGCTCTACAACGGCGATCAGGTTTTGTCGTATGGGTCAGATTTGCTAGCTGTCCCAATCAGTGCGGTGTGGTCTGCTCACGCTCCCACTCATCCCACGCCTCTTTCACTACAAACTCACCGCCGGTGATGTTGCGCGAGAGTTCTTTGTGGTTGGCGTCGAAGGTGAACTCGACCTCGACCTGTCCGTAGCATTTGTTGTCTACGGCTACTTTGCGCACGAAAAAGTTGTCGTCGTCGTCGCGGCTAAGGTCGTTGCGCATGTCGATGCGCAGCCGCGTAACTGCCCCACACTTTTTGCCTTTGACGTAAATAAAGCGAGCGCCGCTGTCTTCCGAACCAGCAGGTTTGCCGCCGAAAAGTCGTTTGAGTAAATCCATAAACTTATTGCTTCCCCCGTTGTGACCCAATCAAAAAAACCGCCAGCACCCCCGCGGCGCAGATGGCGGCAATGATGGGCAGGCCCACCCACCCCAGCGCTACCTCTAGCCTGCGCGTGCCGGGGCTGCCCAGCGCATACAGCACGTAGGCCACCCAGCCTGCGGTGATGCTGATGAGCACGGCGCGCCAGCGCGCCACCGCACCCAGGTTGGTGGCCGCTGCAAGCCCAATCAACCCAACCACCAGTAACGCCACAAGTGTAGCGGCAAAGGCCAGCCAGTTGGTGCGGGTCACACGCTCTACGGGCGGGGCGGGCGTGGGCACAGCAGTGGGTGCAGGCAAGGCGGTGTTGGTGGGGGCCAACGTGGGCAGCGGCGTATTCGTTGGGATGGCGGTGGGTTTGATCGTCTCGATCGAGATTTCGTCGGTGGCGCTGATGTTGACGCGGATGACATACGAGCGCAGCGCTGGTTCGGCCTCGGCCCGAATCTCGACCGTGCCTTTGCGCTCAATCACAATCGTGGTCTCGGCGATGCCATTGAGCGTCACGCCCATCTGGTTTTGTTGCACGCGCTCGGCGGGAAAGTTGACTGTGAACTGGACGGGCGTGTTATCCGGAACCAGATGACCATTGCGGTCGAAGATGGGGCCAGCCCGCAACGTGAGTGGGTCGTTGATTTTTAGCTCCAGCGGCGCAGCAACTTGCGTGTCGGTCACAACTTCAGTGGCAATCATCGGGATGAGTTGGTCGGGGTTAGGCTCGGTCTGTTTGACGAGCGAATAGCCGACGGCATCTACGGACACCGGCAGTTCGCCATTTACGGTAGCGCTACCAAACAAGGCTTGAATGGCGGCGCGCAAATAGGCCGAGGAACGGCTGTAAGCGCCGAAGTAAGCGGTGGCTTTGCTCACTTCGGTTGCATCTAAATAGTAGGGGGCCGAGAAGGCAAAAATAATCACCTTCTTGTCGCGCAGCGCATCGGCCCGTTGCGAGAGAAATTGGCGCAGCGCCACCGTTGAACTTAGATTAGGGTTCATGTCCAACATGCCAATCACAATCCACGAGGCTTTGTTGATGGCGCTCTGCACGCGCGCCGGGTCTGGCGTGGGCGCAGGGGTTGGGGTATTGGCAGGTTCAGCCGTTTGCAGCGTGGGCGTAACGGTTTGGGTGATTGGGATCTGCGTCACGGTCAACGTGGCCGGAACAGCATTGGCAGCGAGGGTGGACGTGATGGCTGCTGTGACCCCATCACCCACAACCAGCGTGGGCGTAACCAGATCCCCAAACGCCACCAGCTCGTTAAACGTAAACGACGACATGCGTTGCGGGTCTAGCTGGCCGGTGGTGTCGGGGCCGTATAACTCTAGTGCAATGTTTTGCAGGGCAGATGGAGCAATGGCCGGATATGGCGCGCAGGCCTCGCATTCCTGAATCAAGCGGTCATCGGTGATAAACACGATGCTGTCGTCTTTGCCGGGGGGCGAGGAGATGACGGCGGGGTAGTCTCGCGCGCTGGGCGAGAGCAGGGTGATGCTGTCTTTGGCGATGGCGGCGATATCCTCGGTGTTGGGTTTTATTTGCGCGGCAGCATCCAAATTCACTTGCGCATTTTGCAGGCTGAATGCGCCGCCATACAGCTTTAATTTCAAGCTCAAAATTCGCAGCAGGGCCGCATCGACACTGGCTGCAAAGTTACGGTCTTCTGCATACTTGGCACGAAAAAACGCCAGCGTGTCTTTGATGTTGGCGAGATGCTCGGCCCAATCATTCGTCAATCCAAAGCTGCCCAGCAACAACACATCGTTGCCCGCTACGAATGCTTCCTGGGCGATGCGGCGCGCGTTAAACGTCTTTTCGAGCGGGTCGTAAAAACGGCGCACACTGCGCGTGCCCAGCGAATCGCTAAACGTTATGCCGCCGCCATCGCGCCAGGCCTTTAAGGGCGGCAACGACATAAGCGCCTGATACGCCTGTGGGTCGAGGCTGACCGGGCGCGTGCTGGCCCGAATATTGCCCTGAAAGCCGCGATAACGAATGTGCGAGACGAGCAAACCTTCGGCGCTGGTTAAGTCGTAGGGGCTTTGCTGAGTGACGGCGAAGAAGGGAGCCAGCTCAATTTGCTTGAGCTGCTCCAACGACTTTTGAACCGTCGGAATCTCATCGTCTATGTTGCGGTCGCTGGAGCCGAGGCCAGGGAAGTTTTTAGCGATGACGGCCACGCGGCTATCGCTGCCGCCATGCACGCCCAGCACAAAGGCCGCACCAAACTTACCCACCCAAAACGGGTCGCCGCCAAACACGCGTGTGCCTGCATCACCGGGCAGGCCGGGCTTGGGCACATCCAACACATCCAGCGTGGGGCCGAGCAAGACATTCACGCCCATCTGCGCTAACTCCTCGCCCACGATGCGGCCCACGGTGGCGGCGTTTTCGGGCTTCCACGTTGCGCCCAGCGCCAGTTGGGTGGGTATTTGCGTCAGGCCCTGGCTAGATTCGTTGTGCAGCGCGCCGGGCGCATCGGCGGCAGTGACGATGAAGAGCGGTACGAAGCCGCTGCTGACCGATTGGGTAAGGTCGGCAGTGGCCGTAAGTGCTGCCAGCGCCTGCAATTGATTGGTAAGCGTGGCAACCTGTGTGGGCAAACCGATGGCCTGGGTGTAGTTGCCGTTGGCCGCGCTAATCTGCACGCCGCCGATGCGCTCGTTGGCGATGAGATCGGCAATGGGTGAAAGGCTGGTTGTATTAGTGATGACGTTGCCAGGAATGTTGACGACGAACAGTTGCCCAATCTTCTCGGTCACGCTCATGCGCCCTGCAATGTCCTGGGCAGCTTGTGTAAACGGCGAAGCAGGCGGCAGGTCTTGGGCGCGGGCGTGGTGCGGCCTACTCGCCGGGCCAAACAGCCCAATGAAGAAGGTAATGAGTAATGGGACAGTGATAAGTAAGCGTGCGAGACGAGGCATTGTTGACCCTTGAAACAAGTTGCTGAACTTACCCATTACTACTTACCTGTTCTTAGTAACGCGGCACATTCGGGTCTACACAAATGGCCCAGGCATCTATGCCGCCTTGCAAGTTAGCAAGCTGTTTGAAGCCCATGCTGGCCAGCACCTGGCAAGCCATGCCGCTGCGGCCACCGTGGTGGCACACAACGACGTAATCGGCGGACTTATCCAGCGTGGCGGCCCATTCGTAAATTTGGCCGAGTGGTTGCAGTTGCGCACCTTCGATGTGGGCGATTTGGTATTCCCAGGGTTCACGCACGTCAATCAAAATGGGCGCGTTGACAGGGGCGTCTTTCATCTCCGCAAATTGTTGCGGGGTGATATCTTGGAAAGGCATGTTGGTATTTTAGACGTTACACCCTGATATTCTCAAATATGTTTATCAGGCGAGTTTCAAAATCACTTCATCAATTTCTTCGCCCCGCGCATCGGCAAAAGCGCGGTCGTAGCCTACGATGTCGAACCCACACTTTTGCAGCACCCGTAACGAGCCGTGGTTGTCTTTGGCGGCATGCGCAAACAAAGGGCGCTGGGTTAGGTGCGCCAGAAATTGAGCCAGCGCCTGCGTGGCAATGCCCTTGCCCCAAAAGTCTCTG